>NZ_JBYCKL010000068.1:0-38998 GCF_057473365.1 Halomonas sp. TH-94 | reverse complement strand
TGATTTTCTTTTGTTTGACCCACGCTTCCCAGCGCTCAACCTCACTCCAGCCGCTCAGAAATACGAAATCCAGCCCAGCTGCACTGGCTGCCTGATAATCGTACTTACTGTCGCCGAGAAAGAGCGCGGAATGCTGGATGTTGCCAGAACTCAGCTCACGGGCCAGGATCTCATCCTTGGTGTCGGGGCTACCGAAGATGCCGCCGTCGAACCACTCAACGATACCGCGTTGGGCGAATACGTCGCGCAGCTCGGCTTGATCACCGCCGGAAACGATCAACCAGCGGGCGTTGGGCGTCTGCTGTCGCAGCGCCTCGAGTCTCGGGGACATATCGCAACTCAAGAGCCCCTCCCGCACATACCCGGCATAGGCCTGCAGCAGCGCCTCCAAGTTGGGACCCTGCTCGGCTCGATTCCGCTGCTCGGCATGATCAGCTGCGATCTGTTCCAAGAAATGAGCAAACTTTTTGTAGCGCGACACCCCACCATTGGCGACGTGGTAATCGACCATGGCCTGGGCGGCGGCTTCTCCATAGGGCAAGGTCGTTTGGTAGAAGGCCTCGGTCTTGACTTTGTTGGAATCGAGAACGACGCCATCGCAGTCGAAGACCAGGGTGGTGTAGTCGGTCACGGAAACTCTCTGACTCATGGCGTCACCAGACCCTTTTCTACCAGGCACTCTGCGATCACGAAGTCTTCGGGCCAGTCGATGTCGAAACTGATGAACTTGTCCATGGCGTAGAGATAGGGCCGCCGGCCAATACGATCATCCAGCTCACGATAAAGGTCGGCAGGGGCCAAGAAGGCACCGCTGTTCACCTCATGCACCGGTGCCAGGGTTTGGGTACGTGGCCACTTCTCGATGGTTCGGTCATAGTTCATGGGCTGCTCATCCTGCCAGAGAAACCCGTGAATCGCCGTGGTGGTCATCAAGGAGTCGTAGCCCTGTTCGCGCTGTTCTCTGTAGATCCGGATTACCTCGTCATAGTGCTTCGCGGTGATAAAGGGTGAGGTCACATGGGTCCAGAGAATATGACCCTCGGGGATCAGCTCAAGCGCATGGGCGACCAGCTGATCCGTACTGGTCGCGCTGGACGACAGTTCCTCGACGCGGCGATGCAGGCGCAAGCGGGGCTCATCCAGCGATTCCGCATAGGCCAGAATATCGGCGTCGTTGGTGGTCAGGACGACCTCGTCGATCTCTTCCGCTGCAAGCAGCTGACGCAGCTTGATCTGAATCAGGCCGTTTTCGTAGCCGGCAAACGGCTTGATATTTTTCCTTACCACACGCTGACTGCCGGCACGACAGGGCAGGAAACAGGTCACCTTGTCTGTCATGCGTTCATCCCGTACACGCTTTGCTTGATAACATCGTAGCGCGATGGCGTGATGGCGATGAGGGGAAGCGTGTCGTTGGCTTCCTGGAACTGCTGCACCACGCGGTTCATTTCCGTATTGCGCGGATCTTCACCCGTATAGCCATCGAAGCCAGCTAGATAAAGTGTACGCGCCCCACCGCTGGCGGCAATGGCGAAGGCGTAGGCCATGACGAGTGACGTGGGCGCGGTACAGTGCGTCTCGGAAAACTCGAAGCACTCCGCCTGGACGTTCAGGCCAAAATCCAGAACCTCCTTATCTGCCAGCGAGTCACGCACATCCGCCGGCAGCATGGAGTAGGGGGTGATCAGCGGCTGAGGCAGGCGCGTGTGGGCGTCGCAGTCCGCCAGAAGGCGCACCGGGTGACAGGCGACCCGCAGATCGATCAGCTCGGCATCAATGGCGCTCTGCGTATTGAGGGCCAGCACCAGCGGCTGATGGTCGCGGATATAGCGCTCTAGCGCCCCACCGTGGCGGGCCACGCCCGGGCCGGTGCCCAGCAGCAGCACCTCACGCCCGGCAAAGAGCTCCCTGGGTGACCATTGCCCTTTGGGCTCGCCACGGTAGAAGTGGCGTGCCGCATCTAGGGTGTTGAGGCTGAACTTCTTGCCGCCTTCTACTCGCAGGTGCTCGATCACCGCCAGCACGTCTTCCTCGCTGTAGCGGGAGTCGCCGAGCATCTCCTGGATATAGGTAGGGTGAATGCCGTACTTGCCCGCCAGGTAATAGTAGGGGTTGGTGCCCCAGCCGTAGTGGGCCTGCATAGGCTTGAAGTGCTCACGCAGCAGCACCATCAGCGGCACCATGTTGACCGGTTTGCCGCGCCGCTCGGCGATTTCGATGGCCAGCTCCTCGGTGCGGGCATTGCCCGGCCCGCGGCCCATGCCGGTGACGGTGGAGTCCACCCAGGTCACGCCCTCGTCCAGCGCCCGCAGGGTGTTGGAGAGCGCGAGACCTAAGTTATCATGGGTATGGATGCCCATGGGCCCCTTCCACTCGCTGCGGAACCACTGGATGATCTGCGCCGCCTGATCCGGGCTCATGCTGCCCATGCTGTCGGCGAAGTAGAGCGCATCCATCGGGTAGGCCTTAGCCAGACGAGCGAGCGCCTTCACCTCCTCCTCGGTGCGATCCGCCACCTGCATCAGGTTGAAGCCGACCTGATAGCCACGCTCCTTCAGCCAGGTGACCGCCGGCAGCGCCTTCTCGAACTCATGCACGTGGCAGGCGATCCGCACCAAGTCCACGGGCGAATCCGCTGCCGCGTTGGGGAACAGCCGCTCCAGCGCCTCCTGCTGGGGCACTTCACCCACCAGCTCGTTGCCGTTGACCATCACGCCAATCGTCAGTCCAGCCGGAATCGTCAGGCTGCGGATAAACTCATCAGTGGAGAAGGCGCAAGGGCCCTGGAAGCCTTGGTTTTTCAGCGTGCGAAAGCCCAGCTCCACCACATCGATCCCAGCGGCCTGCATGGCCTCAAGGTATTGGTGGATTAGGTCAGTGGAGAAATCCCAGGCGTTGTAGTAACCGCCGTCGCGGAAGGTGCAGTCTAGGAAATTCATGAAACAGCCTTCTCAATTGATATTTTTTTCGATGCCCGGAACTGGCCACCCACACTTCTAACAAAAATCTTCACTTTATCACAGGAACTTAGCAGCTCTTTATCTTCAACAACAAACCGACCACCTTGGTCATATGGCATTTTCTTTAAAATCTTTCCGCTATTATAAAAATAAAGCGCTACCTCATAGACACCCAGACTAAGCGGAAGTGAATTTTTATCGACCGACACCACCAAGGAATTTTCATTCTTCTCAGCTTTAGCAAAAAAAATAGACGATTCCTCAACTTTAACCCCAACACCAAATATGTCGTATAAATCGACGCTAACTCGCGGCCATAGCTTCAGATAGCTAGCGAAATCTTTAGCTAAACGATCTGAAAACCCGCCGGACTTATAATTTTTATCTCGGAACGAATTAATAACTCTAAGATAAGCATACCCATCAGAATTAACAACAACAGAGTCAACTCCAACATGACTCCCACGACCATATATTCCTTTATGAGAAAAATCCTCTCCATCAAAGAAAACCACAGAAGTAAGACCAAGAGCAATGTTTTCGCTGTAAAACTCAGTGATCCCAATGAAAGCCTGCTTTTCACTGTGATAAAAACCTGCCAAGCCATGAGGAAATGTAAGAATTTTACCAACATTTTCATGACTTAATTCTTTTACAACAGAGTTAAACCAATTCAGAGAAAGCGCATCATCATCGTCAAGCCTAACAGAAGCTATCAGGGCACCATTATCATTGGCGATTTTACTTATTTCTTCTTCCATCGCGCAATTTACATCTGTCTCATGCTCATCCTTCTCAACTACTGCCATAAAGGGGCGACTAGATGCGAGTTTGTAAATCCTTTCCTTGTACTCTTCTGGCATCACTTTCGAAATAGCAAGCACAACTAAAAATTTTAAATTTGAGTCGGAGTTAGAACCAGCTAACTTTTCCAAAGAAGGCAAGGTTATAGATTTAAATATTTTCTCTCTTGCTTCCATTCGATCTTTAGAAAACAAAGATCTTTTATATTCTTCGTCACTTCCTGATTTGGAGGATGTGTGAAGACTAGCTGACCCAGGCTGATATAATGAATACCTAATACCCACGCAAACTATTCGCTGACTTCCTGTTTCTGGTTGTTTATCAACCCCTAACCCCCCAAAATCTTGATAGAATTTTGAAAAACTCCTGACACCACAATCAACTCTAAATGCTAGCTTAGCTACCCCTTTATCAGACCACAACTTGTAATTAAACCTTTTCTTTTTAATAAATTCATGACCTGCAAGAGCTGCCTGAACACAGCCATGAGACTTCATTAAGTCACCGAAGTGACTAGAGCCAATTAGAAACCCTGCATCAAGTGCCTTCACGCTATTCAAATACTGCTCGTACATCAATTTAATTGTTTTTAACGAAGCTTCTGTATTTCCCAGCAAATAGTAAGAGTACGCAAGAACCAGCAACCCTCTGGACAAATTCTGCTGATAAGAAGCCTTTTTTAACTCAAAACTTTCAACGCTAGCCTTCAGCTCAACCAAATATGGATAAGGCGATCTTTTAATATAAAAACAAACCTGCCACAAAACTGTAATTAAGGATATATAAACTTGCTTTCCATCCTCCCTAATACCCCCGGACGGCTCTTTATTATCCGGCAAGAATTTTTCGAAATATTTTTTTGAACTCAAAATCCCTAAATAGAGATCATCATCAATGCACCCATCTGTTTCTATCAACTTATATGCCAGAACAACTTGTGCCGATGCTTTATAAGAAGGCATAAGATCTTTTTCTTTTATCAGCATTCTTGCCACTGAAATTACATCTTTTACATCATCAGGCCTAGAAGACTCGTAATAAAAATTTTCCTCAAAGAATTTATTTATATCCATAGCTTATTATGAAAACCTTTTAAATAGTTTAATCGCCTCAGAGACTCCGTGGTTTTTCCCATGAGCAGACTGCGGCCTAACCTCAATATACATTGGCTGTTTAAAACTATGGAGATGATTTATAAAGACAAGGCCTTGCTCTGAAAAATAATCAGATCCTTCAAGCTGATTGAAACACAAAAAGTACTTACAAGACGTTCTTCTTACTAAGATTTTATTAAGATCATTGTATTTTTCTTCAGGCCCTCTCAGGATATGTAAAAAAAACCTTTTCATGCCGTTGTCAGAATACTTTGAGCCTAACAAAACTGTTTGTGGAACGTTTGCATATATAGCATGCGCGCCCAGTAAGTGGCCATAAAGAATACTTGCATATCCTCCCATACTCGAACCCCACATATAGAGTCGACTTTTACCAGCCCTTTCTCTCACATAACGCAGTATTTCTGGCATTGCATCCAGCCAGAACAAATCTCCATGCTCACCTAAATACCATGAGCCCAGCCCCTCGTAGCCGTAATTATCCATAGGGCAAACAACATTCCAGTTTGGGCTCTTAAACGCTGACGGAGCACCATTATGCCCATGACCATGAAATATAAATAAAATTGGCCTATTGGCCTCGTCGGCAGGAGTAAAATAGAACTCAAAACCCCGACCCTTAATCTCAAGCTCAACCTTTTCAGTTTCCAACCTATTCCCCTGCTCTAAACCAGCCGTAAAAACGTGTCTGAAATCACTTTTATATCAAAAGACGTCGCCACAAATCCCTCGATGCTATCCTGCTCTTTAGAGCCAGCCTTTACCCCCTCAGCAGCCGCCTTAGTATCCGGATACACCCACTCCTTGGGGTAGATCTCATCCGCTCCCTCCCAAGGCAGGATAATCGGCGTGCAGCCAACCGCTGCCCCATCGGCAATGGTGAAGTGGAAGCTTTCAAAGTCACTGGTGGAGAGCGCAAAGTCGATACCGGCATACCACTCGGGCATATCGTTGCCGTGGGGGTCGAAGATCACCGCCCCTTTCAGCAGCGGGTCCTCTTCCAGGCGCCGATACTGGGCTTCATACCAGGCCATTTCCTCGGGGCGGTTGGCCATCCAAGGGTACTCTTCGGGCCGCTTGCCCTTGACCCTCAGAATGTAGCCGTCGTCTTCCTTGCGCAGCTCACGCAGGATATCCAGGGCCAGATCGAAGCGTTTACGCTGCGGCACGATGCCCACAAAGCCCAGCACCTTGCCGTTTGTCTGCTTGCGCGGTACAGATTGCAAGCTGTCCACATCCACGCCGTTATAGACCACCACGCCGTTCTTCTTGAGCACCGGGTTCTTGGCGATCCCCTGGCGCAGGATATGCGGCCCGACGAACATCACCGTATCGAAAGCCTCGAAGGGGATCTTCTGGAACAGGGCGTGATCGATCTCTTGCAGGTGCAGCCTTCCTATCAGCTTCTGCCCTTCCCGCTTGTGCTTCCCGTACCAGATGGCGTTGCCCAGGGTCCACTCGCAGAACACCGTATCGGCCTGGCGTACCAGGCGCTTGCTGGCGGTCTCGTTGTGCTGGTTGTGGCCGGTCCAGAAGTCCAGCAGCAGGCGAATGCCCGCCTTGGTGAAGTAGGGGTAGAACGGCTTGATGAACTTTAGGTCGTGGCCAGCAATCACCACGGTCTTCTTGGGCGCGACGTTGGGCGCCTGCTCGTGATCTTGCGGCGGCTTGCGCAGTGCCAGGGCGGGCTGCTGGGCGGCCCAGCCGGTAAGGTCGCTGGCCGGCATGGCGGTGTTGGGGCGCAGCAGCTGTAACCCGGCATCGATGGGGTGATTCTCCAGTGCCACGCCGGGCCACTCGCCTTCTGCCAGTTCCGGATTGCGGTTAAAGCCGATGCGCGCTTGCGGGGCATAGGCCGTCGGCCAGGCGAGGTCTTCCAAGTCTTCCGGCTCCAAATCCGCCAGGGCGCGGGGATCTGCCAACAGCCAGAGGCTGCCCGCCTCGGCGCTGTGGGCCTGGGGGCTGTCGCAGGCAATGCCGGCGGCTTCCAGCGTGGCCTTGGCATCTGCCTGCCACTGGTTGGCCAGAATGCGCTGGGGGCGCAGGGTCTGGGCCAGGAGTCGCTCTGCCGCCGCATTGGTGAGCTCTTCGGTGAGCAGCGTGATGGCCGGCGGCTCGGGGGCCAGCATCACTACGCCGGCGGTGCGCAGCATCTGCACCAGGCGATGCTGGGTGGTGTGGGCGCGCATAATGGCCCGTGCGCCTTTCAAGGCGACCCGCCAACGGTAGGCGGGGTGATACAGCAGGTTTTCCAGGGCCTGGGCCGCGTCGCTCTCGGTGCGCACGATATGCCCGGCGCCTTCCATATAGCGGTTCATGCCCAGGGCCGGGCCAGAGATCAGCGGCGAGCCGCAGGCGGCGGTCTCAACCACGCGGCGCGAGAACATGGTGGGGGAATCCAGCACCGAGTTGACGTTGATCTGCACCGGGTGGGCCTTGTAGGCCTGAATCATCTCCTCGTAGCTGAGGCTGCCCGCTACATAGCCCCCCAGCGGCCCCGGGTACTTGTAGGGGGATTCCGGGTCGTCGTGCTGGCGGTCGTAGATCGTGAGGCCCAGAGGTGCAGCGGCGCTCATGATCTTGTCCATGTACTCGGTGCGCTCGGGGTAGCGCTTGCCGTAGTAGGTGCCCCCGTAGGCTGCGGTGGCCTGCCACTCGCGGGTCGAGGGCAGCAGGTTGTGGATCTTCGGCGAGGCGTAGAAGGGGCCGCTGCTGGCGGTCTGGCTGAGGGCACCCGGGGTGGCCAGGTAGGGAATGATCCGCCGGCTGTCGGTGGTGAAGACGTGATCGCAAAGCGCAGCCGTCTTGCGGAAGCGCTCGAAGTGAACCGGGTCTTCCTTATTCCAGAACAGCGAGGGGATACCCTGCTTTCGACAGTGAGCCAGCAGCTCACTGAGCGGCGCAAACTCCTCTTCGCTGTAATAGCCCACCTTGCCGTGCCACTGGCCGTTGTTACCCTTCCAGGCGGACTCCACAAGAATGGCATCGATGCGCTGCATGGCCAGCTCTTCGCGCCAGTTTTCCGGCGAGAGCGGCACCACCTTGACGGCGCTGGTCAGGCTGTCGGTCGTGAACTGATCTGCAATCAAGCCAAGGGTGATCTGCTCTAGGCGCTTAGCACCGCTAGAGACCGCCGTGGAGAGAGCCACAGCGGTATCACTACGTAGGCGCTCCAAAGCATCTGCGTAGCGGCGTGTTACGTGATTCCAGGTGCGCTCCTGCTCGATCCAGGCGCGGGCGTTCTGGCCTAAGCGTTGGCGCTCCTCAGGGTTGTTGATCAGCTCCTGTAGGGCTTCGCTCAAGGCCTTGGCACTGCCCTTCTTGAACAGGCGAGCGCGCTCTTCGTTTGGCCCTGCCATGATGGCATGGGGGGAAACATCCGATAGCACCAGGGCCTTGCCCATGGCCATGGCTTCCAGGGGCTTGAGGGCAGAGACCATTTCGGTGACCGCCGATGAGAGCCGCGGAATGGGCAGGATATCCATGCAGGAGAGATAGCGCGGCACTTCTTCGAACGGCACCCGGCCGGTAAAGCGGCACTCCTTTTCGATGCCCAGTTCCTTGGCCTTGGCCTTGACGGTATCGATCACCTTGCCGTCGCCTACCAGCACGAAGGTAAAGGCCTGGCCATTTTTCTTGAGGGTGGCCATGGCTTCCATCAGCAGCTCCAGGCCCTCGTATGCCACGGCGCTGCCTGCATAGCCGATCACCGGCACGCCGGGCTTGAGGTTGAGTTCCTTGGCAATGGCATCATCCGGTGTCATGGGCTGGAAGCGCTCGGCGTTGACCGCATTGGGCACCACCTCGATGCGCTCGCGGGGCACGCCCCAGCTCACCAGTTCCCCCGCAAGTTCTGCGGTAAGTGTAATCACTAGATCCGCTTCCAGTGCCGCCTGTTGCTCCAACTCACGCATCAGCTGATAGCGCTCAGAGCCAGCCCACTCCGGTTGGGTGGAAGCCTGGGTGACTTCCCACAAACCGCGCACTTCATAAACGAACGGCAGGCCCAGGCGGCGAGCCGCTATCAGCGCGGGCAGCGCAGTGATATGGTTGGAGGCGGCAGCGATGATCTCGGCACCGCTAATCTGGGCTTCTCGCAGATAGTGATCGGCGGCCTGAGCCAGATAATGATCCAGTGGGGTCTTGTTGAGGTTCCAGCCCGCACAGGCGGCATAGGTCACCCCCTCTACCTCGGCTTCGTGATAGCCCTTGTTCAGCCCCTTGGCACCGGCATCCCAAGGGAAGCCTGGGCGCGTGGTGGCGCGCACCTTGAAGCCCGCCTGCTGCAGGCCCACCGCCACCCCATGGGAGCGGGTGGAGTAGCCGTTGGTGGCGTGGGGGACCGATTGGTGCAGGCAGTAGAGCAGATGCTGGCAGCGCGTCATCAGGCCAGGGTTGGGCTGGCGAGGCGGTATTCTCACTCCGTCCTTAACTCGAGTAAAACCCTGTAGTGTATTATATAAGTCGCTATTTTTTTTGTTAAACTTAGCCCCCTTCCCACGGAGCTCATCTAAAGCAAGCAACGCCCCAGTTATATCTCCTTTTTTGTAATAAATATCAGCAATTTCCGAAAATCGCTCACGGTACTTCCTTTCATTTAATTTATCAAAAACTACCAAAGGAGACCTGATAATCCGAAAAACCTTTTTCACCAGCCTCCTTGCCCTCATTAAATAAGGATAGAGGCCAAGCTTATAGGAAACACTTTTTATTCTTTGCTTTAACCATCGGCTATCCATTTGTTGATTAGACATTACGAAAACCTTTCATAAAATCGCTGTGAAGTCCTGAACAAGGAAAATTAACTTGCTTCCCAAAGCCCTTTGCTATCGATAAGATAGTCGTGAGAAAGCGAGGTTGATAAAAGGTTTTTGAACATCTTATGATCAACCAGCATTACCAATACATCGGAACTTTCAAAAGCAACTTCTTGATTTACCAGTATGCCGCCTGCCAGTTCTTCACCGTGAAGCTCTTGAATGTTTGGTTCCACCAGGAGTACTTTCCCCGGGTGTTGCGCTACAATTTTCTCGGCAATTTTCATCGCCGGACTCTCTCGCAAATCATCAATATCAGGCTTAAAAGCCAAGCCGAAACAAGCGATGGTCACATCCTTGGCGGTCTTTTCAGGATTCGCAATCAGAAATTTGCCAACGGCTTCGTTGACCTTATCAATCACCCACTGCGGTTTACTATCGTTGACTTCCCGCGCCGTACGAATCAGGCGAGCTTCTTTCGGCGTCTCACTGACGATGAACCACGGGTCCACGGCAATGCAGTGTCCCCCCACTCCGGGGCCGGGCTGAAGGATGTTGACTCTCGGGTGGCGGTTGGCCAGGCGAATCAGTTCCCACACATTGATATCGAGTTTGTCGCAGATGATGGAAAGCTCATTGGCAAAGGCGATGTTCACATCGCGGAAGCTGTTTTCCGTGAGCTTGGCCATTTCGGCTGTGCGGGCCGTAGTGGTAATGCACTCACCTTCCACGAAAATTCTATAGAGGGTGGTTGCCGCTTCGGAGCATTTGGCCGTCATTCCGCCGATCACGCGGTCGTTCTCCACCAGCTCACGCACCACATGGCCCGGCAGCACGCGTTCCGGGCAGTGGGCTACACGAATATCTGACTCATCTCCATGGGTCTGCGGGAAGGTGAGGTCCGGCCTCGCTTCGGCTAGCCAGGCCGCCATCTGCTCGGTAGCGCCTACCGGCGAGGTAGACTCCAGTATGACGAGGTCGCCTTTTTTCAGTACCGGGGCGATGGTCTTACTAGCCGCTTCAATGTAGCTCAAGTCTGGCACGTGATCGTTGCCATTCTCGGCTTTGAAAGGAGTGGGCACGGCAATGAGGAAGGCATCCGCCGGCTCCGGTTCGGTAGTAGCGCGTAGGTAGCCTTCCTTGACCGCTGAACGCACCACGATATCCAATTCGGGCTCGACGATATGGATCTCACCGCGGTTGATGGTATCCACGGCGTGCTGATTGATATCTACGCCAACCACCTTCTTGCGGCGCGAAGCGATGACGGCGGCTGTCGGCAAGCCAATGTAGCCCAAGCCAATAACGGAGATCGTATTGAAGTTCATCAATCCACCCAAGGAAGTACGCAGGAAAATTAGATGTAGAGAGAGCTGGTGTTATTTTAAGCTTGTGACCAAAGCATCACGGATGCGTTGGCACGCCTTTCCATCTCCATAAGGGTTATGGGCGTAGCTCATGGTTTCGTAGGCCGCCTGATCGGTTAACAGGGTATCCAACTCGCTAGCGATACGCTCTACATCGGTACCCACCAGCTTGACCGTACCGGCATCCACGGCTTCCGGCCGCTCGGTGGTGTCGCGCATCACCAGCACTGGCTTGCCTAGTGAGGGCGCTTCTTCCTGCACACCTCCGGAATCGGTGAGGATCAAGTAAGCACGGTTCATCAAGTAGACGAATGGCAGATAGTCCAGGGGTTCGATCAGATAAACATTATCAATATCGGATAGCAAACGATTGACCGGTTCCCGCACATTGGGGTTGAGGTGCATCGGATAGACGATTTGAGTGTCAGGATGGCGCATCGCCGTATCGTGCAGCGCCTGGCAAATCCGCTCGAAGCCGTCGCCGAAGCTCTCGCGGCGATGACCGGTTACCAGGATCAACTTTCGCTTGGCATCCAGGAAGCTGAACTGCTCGGCAAAACGCTGCTGGAAGATCTGGTTATCCTCCAGCTTACGCACCACATCGAGCAGTGCATCGATCACCGTATTGCCGGTGACATGCACCTTGGCGGGGGCTACGCCCTCTTCCAACAGATTCTGCCGAGAGCGGTCCGTTGGTGCGAAGTGAAGCTCGGCCAAGGCGCCAGTGAGTTTGCGATTGGCCTCTTCCGGCCAAGGTGAATAAATATTGCCTGTGCGAAGTCCTGCTTCCACGTGCCCCACAGGAATCTGCTGATAGTAGGCAGCTAGAGTGGTGGAAAGCGTGGTGGAGGTGTCGCCGTGTACCAGTACTATATTTGGCTTTTCTTCAGCCAGAACGGTCTTCATTCCCTGCAAGATTGCTGTGGTTACGTCGGTAAGGTCCTGGCCGGGCTTCATGATGCTCAGGTCGTGATCAGGCTTTAGTTCAAACAGTTCCAGCACCTGATCCAACATTTCGCGATGCTGACCTGTCACGCATACCTTGGCATCGAAGCGCTCGTCGGCTGCCAGCGAAAGAGCTAGAGGGGCCATTTTGATGGCTTCGGGTCGCGTGCCGAACACGCAGAGAGTTTTGATTGGCATGTCTTCTAGGCTTTAGAATGTATGAATTAAGGATTGCAAGTACTAGGCTGACTCCGCCAACGAAGCCCCGCGCCCCACTGCGTAATAAAGCAACCCCGCCTGCTTCACTCGCGTTGGGTCGAACAGGTTTCGGCCATCTACGATCACAGGCGTGGTGAGCTGCAGCTTTAGCCAGTCGAAATCCACGGCTCGGAAGTCTTTCCATTCAGTGCAGATCGCCAGGGCATCAGCTCCCTTCACGGCCTGGATACGGTCGGCCACCAATACAAGGTCATCACGGTCGCCGTAGATCCGCCGGCACTCTCGCATGGCTTGCGGGTCGTAGGCTTGCACGGTGGCACCAGCATCCCACAAGGCTTCCATCAATCGGCGGCTGGGGGCGTCGCGCATGTCGTCGGTGTCGGGCTTGAATGCCAGCCCCCATAGGGCGATGGTCTTGCCGTTCAGGTCACCGTCGAAAGCCTGCATGAGCTTGGCGAACAGGGTTTGCTTCTGGCGGCTGTTCACCGCCTCTACGGCGTTGAGCAGCTCGGGCTGGTACCCGGCCTGTGTCGCGGTACGGGCCAGGGCTCGTACGTCTTTAGGAAAACAGGAACCGCCGTAGCCGCAGCCGGGGTAGATGAAGTGGTAGCCAATGCGCGGGTCGGAACCTATTCCATGCCGCACCTGCTCCACGTCGGCACCCAGCCTTTCAGCCAGGTTCGCGATCTCGTTCATAAAACTGATCTTGGTGGCCAACATGGCATTGGCGGCGTACTTGGTCAGCTCGGCGGCGCGAATATCCATGAACATCAGTTTGTCGCGAAGGCGGTTGTAGGGGGCGTAGCATTCGCGCATCAGCGCTTTTACCCGATCGGAATCGGTCCCTACGACGATACGTGCACCATGGGAAAAGTCTTCAATGGCTGTGCCCTCTTTCAGGAACTCGGGGTTGGAACACACGTCGAACTCGGCTGGTGCGCCACGAGCTTCCAGGGCACCTCTTAAAGCGGTACGTACCTTATCCGCCGTGCCCACCGGTACGGTGGATTTGTTGATGATTACCTTGTAGTCGTTCAAGTGTTCACCAATGGTTTTGGCCACGGCGAGCACATACTGTAGGTCTGCACTGCCGTCTTCATCCGGCGGTGTGCCTACGGCAATGAATTGCAGCTTACCGAAGGCTACTGCATTGGCCGCTTCGGTTGTGAAACGCAATCGCCCGGCCGCCATGTTCTGCTTGACCATGGTTTCCAGCCCCGGCTCGTAAATAGGAATCTCTCCGCGTTCCAGGCGTGCAATCTTGTCGGGATCGATGTCCATGCACATCACATCGTGCCCGACATCGGCGAGACATGCGCCGGTCACCAGGCCTACGTAGCCGGTCCCGAATACGGTGATGTTCATTGCGTTCCTTAAAGTCCTGCACGTTCATGCAGGTAGGAGTGATGTGAGATGGTCCGTTACAGCAGTTGGCCCTGCTCTCTGGCCCGTTTGTGTATGCCTTGCTCGCTGAGGTTCGGTGCACTCACGAGCACATCGACCTTACGTCCGTGCATGGCGCGCATGATCCGCACGCTGAGCCGCGCGGAGAGCTGTGCCGGGTACGCAACGGGCTTATCAAGCTCCACGAATAGGTCGATATCTCCGCCACGGGCGGTGTCGTCCAGGCGGGAGCCGAACAATTTTACTGAGGCGCTCTCACCAAGCTCTTCATGAACGATCCGCTGGATGGTTTGGCGTTGGGTATCCGTCAGGCGCATGGGGGTGGAGTCGCCACACGAGGCGCACGAGCGCCTTGTAGCAGTCCTTCGGTACTCAGGTCTTCGTCGATATCCGGCCAGTGGATTCCGTATCCAGCGCCAGCCAGCTCCCAGTGCTCGCGCTCAGCCTGGCTGGCGTTGGCCAGTCGGGGGTACCATGCCAAGGGCACGGAAATCGCCCGCCCGTCCATCAGCTCCACTGTGAGACGGTCATCATCGATGCTGACGCTCATGACCCGGAGGTCGGCCGCTGCGTTGAGAAACATGTGATAAACGTTATCATGCAACGCTTTTCAGATACTGTGGCTCATGAAGGCGAGCAGGAGATAGCTCCAGCCCATTGGGCCAGCAGAGTGCCCCAGCGTCGATAAAGCATCGCTTGGCATATGCTTCGTTCTTCAAGGGCTCAAGCAAGGGGCCTCGATGCTCCCTCAGGTATTCTGCTAAATCGAATATCCCGTGCTCACCATCTGAGAACTCCAGTTCGAGTTGGAAATTTTTCAGATACTTAACATAAAGCAGCTTAATCATGGTCTGCTCCTCGAATGCGCTCCAAAGGCTCAAAGTGCTGCGCTCGCTCCCAATTTTCGAGCAGCTCATTCTGATGCTCAAGACACCATTCCCGGACGATGTTGGCCGCCTTTCTCGGCAGTTTTCCAACTTTCACTTCTCCAGAGCGGATCTCGACCAATGCCTCGAATCCTTGGTATTCGACATGCACATGAGGCGGCGGATGATCGTCATGCCACATACGAACCACTATACCAAAGAATATGGATAGGATAGGCATATCCCTATGCTCCTCAAGTCAGTGCTGCGGGCTCTGCTCGTCTAGCTAACTCTGCGGCCGCTGTTACCTGGAGTTCATGCCCCGCCCCTTCGGCCCATTCCAGCAGCTTGGCCTTGAGTGCGGCCTGGGCGTGGGTGTCGCCGTGTACCAGGCGCACTTCCCGTGGCGGGTGGCGCATACGGCGCACGAAGTTTAGCAGGTCGTGCTGGTCGGCGTGGGCGGAGTAGCCGTTCACGGTTTCGACCCGTGCGCGTATCTCGATGCGCCGGCCCTCCAGTTCCACCCAGCCGCCGCTGGGCCCGTAGCGCTGTATGTTGCGGCCCGGGGTGCCCTGGGCCTGATAGCCGGTGAAGAGCACGCAGTGGCGCTCGTCGCTCAGCATGCGCTTGAGGTAGTTGACCACCCTGCCGCCGCTGACCATGCCGCTGGCGGCGATCACCACCGCAGGCCTGCCGCTCTCGGCCAGGTAGGCCACGGTACGCTCGTGGGCTTCGTGGTCGTCTACGGTGTAGAGGTTCTCGAAGCTGAGCGGGTGGCGGCCGCTGCGCAGCCGCCGGTGGGCTTCGGCGTCCCACCAGGGTTTGAGCTCGCGGTAAACTTCAGTGAAACGTGCGGCCAGGGGTGAGTCGACGATGATTTCGAGCTCGCGCCAGCGTTCGCTGCGTGCGTCGTGTATCAGCCCTTCCAGTTCGTAGAGCAGCTCCTGGGTGCGGCCTACGCTGAAGGCGGGTATCACCACGGTGCCGCCATTTTCCAGCGCTCTGTCGATGGCGGCCTCGAGCCGCTGGCGGCGGTGAACTCTGTCTTCGTGCAGGCGGTCGCCGTAGGTGGCTTCCAGCACCAGCACGTCGGCCCGGTACGGCGGCTTGGGTGCCGGCAGCAGCGGTGCGTGGGGCGCGCCCAGGTCGCCGGAGAATACGGTGCGCTGGCTCTGCCCGCTGGCTTTGTCCTGAGTATCCACTTCCACGTAGGCGGAGCCGAGGATATGCCCGGCGCGCTGCAGCTTGACGCGAATGCGGTGGCGCTCGTCGTCGAGTACGGTGTGCCACTGCTTGTACTCCAGCGCTACCAGGCGCCCTTCCACTTCGGCCAGAAAGCGTTCGATCAGGGCGCGGTCGCGGGTGAAGCCGATCTTGAGCGCGTCTTCTATGACCAACGGCAGTAGCCGGGCCGAGGGCACCGAGCAGAGAATCGGCCCCTTGTAGCCCGCCGCCAGCAGGTAGGGCAGCCGGCCGATGTGGTCGATGTGCACGTGGGTGACCACCAGCGCCAGCACGTCTACCACCGGGAAGCGCACGGTGTGCTGCTCCAGGCTGTCGATGCGCTCGGCATCCTGGCCCTGGAACAGGCCGCAATCCACCAGCAGGGCGCGATCCTCGGCAATTTGCAGGCGGTGGCAGCTGCCGGTGACGCCCGCCCCGCCGCCGTGGTGGAGAATGTTCATGAAGTCGTCTTGTTCATTATTGATCGGATTGATCGTGGGGCTTCGATGTTTTGGCTCTAGCCCGGCCTTGCTAACTATCGTCTCTCAGAATGCACTGGGCTTCGCTTTCGATGAAATCGAGCGCAGCTTCCGGCACTTGATAGCGATATTGCTTACGGCGGTTGTTCGACAGCCGCCCGTGGTGACTCAGACACTGCATGATCAGCTTGGCGAGATCGCTCCCGCGAATGTCGTAGCGTGCGTTGACGGCTTGGTAGATCTTGTCGAAACGCTCGAGGTAGCGCGTTTCTTCTCGCAGATCGTTCTCCAACGCGGCTTTGGCCATGCGCAGCAGGAACTCGACTGCGGGGGTCGCGTTCCAGTAGCGGTAAATCACCTCGCTACCGGTGAAGCTGAACTCATGATGCTCCGCATCGATCCACTCGACCCGCCAGCGCTCACGCGCGGGGCGGGAAAACGCCTCCAGCGCTGCCAGGTATTCGGCTTCATGCCGTTTCATGGCCACCGAAACCGGCAAGAGCAGCCCCTTCCTCAGTACCCCCGCCTGGCATAGCTGCTGATGCACCAGGAAGCGAGAGATGGGCCCGTTGCCATCCATAAAAGGATGTATCAGCACGAAGCCGAATGACGTGACGGCTGCCGCGACAAGAGGCGGCACGACTGGGCCGCTGCCATTGGCAAACTCCAGCAGCTCGTGCATGAGCTCATGGCAGAGAGGAGGTGGCGGCGGCAAATAGCTGACTCCTAGCGCCCCACGCGCCCCGTTGTGCAGGTAGTTCTGTTCCTCGCGAAAACCGAAGGCCTTGTCGAATGGGTTGTCTATCGCGGCGTTTTGCAGCTCGACTAAATAGGCTTCGCTGAGCTCACGCGGCTCATGGGCTTGTTGGAGCAGCTGTACGAAACGCTGTTGTTTGTCTGCAGAGGGGGCTTCGCGCTCGATGGCAAACGATGACTGGGTTTCGCTGAGATAGGCCCACTGCACCGCTCGATCCAGCGTTTCCGCCGGCAGAGATTCGATGAACTCTGCTGCCTGCGCCAGGATATCCTCCCGCAACAGGTTCTCGATCTGCGCCGAACGTCGCACTGTGGCACACCACGCAAGCGAGCCCAGTCCATTGAAGTCGACACGCCAGCGTGAATCGCGCCGGACCGGCCCGGTCACATAGGCGCGTGGGTCGAACAGCGGCACGGCTTTACCGCGCACCTCCGGCTGATAATCGAGCTGCGAGCCGGTAAATGCTTCGAAGAGAAAGCCCAGCTTGCGCAGATAGGCACCATTTGGGGCCTTACGTAGCGCAGCTATCAATTCTGTGGGGTCGAGCCTCGGCAGCACCTCAGCCAGTATGGCCAGCTCAACCCCCTCATGCTTGAGCGCGAACAGCAGGTGCTCCAGGAGGCTGTCCTGCTCCGGCGCTCGATTGGCCGGGACGGCCAGGCCGCCTTCTATCTGGGCTAAGCGCGTCACTGGCCGAACGTATGCAGGCCGCTCGGGGGGAAAAGCACTCAAACCATGGGCTTGGCGAATGTGTTCGTAGCCTACTGCCCTCATACGAGCCGTCTCATGCGAGCCGTTTCATGCACTGTCTCACTCGGGCTGGGCTCGTTCGCTCTGCCTTGCTTGGTCTGGTTCGAGCGCCCGACCGAATGCTTGCTTTCACTTCCGCCTGCTGCGGTCATTTTTTTGTCAGCTGAACAACAAAATTTTCACTTACTGGCATTTTGCCCATTTTTTCTTAACCGAACCTGGCCGAGCATAGAACCTGAATGGTAACTCCCTCTTCGCCAGCCACCGCCCAGGCACGCTACCGCCCAGGGATTGTTCCGGGCGTTTCCCTGGCCCTGGTCACGTAGCGATATCATGTGCCGGGACGGGGCGTGCGCAATCGCGTATGAAAGAGCCACAGGCGCTCCAAGCCCTGGGCAGTGCTTTCTCGTTCCCTAGTCGAGCTGGGGCTCGACACTTCAGGCAGCGCTACGAATCGCCTGCTAACGATTCGTACGGCACTCCCCTTCTCCCTGCCGGGTATCGTTATTGGAATAGCCGAATTCTACGGCACTTGCGCGTGATGCTCTACCGCTACTTGCGCGCAAATTATCTTGACAACTCAAGCAGTTGTTCAATTAGTTCTGGATCATGAGGTCGCTGCCAGTCTTTCGTGTTACAAACCCATGCCATACAGCTGACCGACGCTGGATCAACGGCAGCGCCACACCGCCAGGAGATGCAGCAGCGCCAGCAGGATCAGGCTGGCCGAGAGCCAACCGAGGCCGGCAAGCAGGGTTTCGAAACCGCCAGGTAGCGTATGAGGTGGGCGATAGCTCATGCCGTGCTCGGCAAGGCGCGCCACTAGATAGGTGAATGCCGCCACCAAAGCCAGCGCCATGCTGGAGTGCCATTCGGCCAACAGGCGGGTAATGCGCCAGGGCTCGCCAGCGGGTTTGGCCGCTGCCTTTCCTCTGGCACTCGCCTTGTTACCGGCCTTGGGCTTGGTGGCCGCTTTTGCGCTGGTACGCGCACTCGCTCGGGGCTTGGCCGCTGTACGTCGAGGTTTGGCCGTCTTTTTTCCGCCCCCTGGGGCGAAGCCGGAAGCTACCCAGTGCAGCAGGCGTGAAAGCGCCCAGCCAAAGGTAAACAAGACGGATAGCGCCAGGCTACCCATCACCAGGAAATAGGTCATTGCAACTCAAGCGATACGCCCGAGAGACTGCATGGTACGAAGCAGAATGGCCACGCTCTCCCTGGGCTGGGCATATTCGTTCATCAGCGATTTGAGCCGTTGCTCGAAAACTTCATGACGCTGCTGCTGCTCTTCCGCCTCGAGATCCGCCAGGCTGCGCACGGGCGGCCCTGTGGGGATATCCAGCCGTGAATTGGGCTTCTCCAGCTCGCGCAGGGCCTCGGCGAAGGCGTCGTCGAGCTCGCGGAACTTGCGCAGCTTCTCGCGCTCATCCATCGATCGGTTGGGTTTCTGGTTTTTCATCTTTATCCGATTTTACTCAAGTACCTATAAAAAAATTTTGCGGTACCTGCGGGTGAAGGGCCCGAGTATACCGCCAAACCACTGAGTAGCGAAGGTTTGTGCATGCACTACGCTGAAGGCAACGGGCTCTCGCTAACAGAAGATGCGTATCGTTCCCGTTAAATATTATGCACAAACGGTCAAACCTGGTAACCAAACTTGCCTTTGGCGCCCGCCACAGCGCATAAAGGGATCCAGAAAAACTATAAAAAACGCGGGCGTTATGCCTGCAGGCCTCTGCCCAGACGCCAGTGAGGGCACCGTGTATTGGCAGATGCAGCAAACGAGGCACTGCTGCTGAATCACGCAAGGGACAGTTATGTTTAACGAGATGATGCGGGCGGAGATCTGGCTGCAAGACCACCTGGAAAGCCAAAAGGGAATAGAAGACCTCGCCAGCCGACTCGGTTACTCCACCTCTCAGGTGCGGCGCAGGTTCAAGCAGTGCTTTGGCTTGTCCCCCAGCGCGTACCGCGACAGTTTGCGGCTGGAGAAGGCGGCACGCTTGCTGGCCTTCACCCCTTTACCGATACAAACCATTGCCACCCGGTGCGGCTATCAGAATCACTCTGCCTTCAGCCGGGCCTTTCAACGATACCACAATCAGACGCCACGCCAATACCGCCAGGCGATACGTTTGAAACTAGGTGGTAACCCTTTTTGCAAGCAGAATACTCGAGAGGCGCCTGCGTTTGAAATACACCAGATGCCTGCTCGCCACGCGCTGGTGACTCGGCTTTATCACCCTGCCCGCAGTTCCAACCTGAGCATGCTGAAAAAGTGGCGCCAACATGCCAAAGGCACCGAGGGGCTTTCCGAGCGCTTGAAGAGCGGGCGAATGCTTGCCTTGATGCATAACATACCGCTGCCTTGTGACACGGAGCGAATCGATGTAGGTCCGCTGGTCAACCAGCATGAGGCGCCGGGCATACCCGTACCGCCCTCATTCCGAGTAGTGAAGGTACCTTCTCAGTACTACGCCTGCGTCGCACTCGAAGCCCTGGAGGACATAAACGATGTCCTTCATTACTTGATATCCGAAGGACTGCCGGCCAAGCACTACCACGCCACGGGTGAAGCGCTTCAGGTGGAATGGGCGGCGGATGACATCGTAATGCGACTGCCCGTACAGAAGATAAAGAAGCAACGGCACGGACAGTAATCGGCTCCAGAAGCCGGGCCCAGGCGGCCCGGCAACTACACCTCAAGACTCGACGCGTACCAGCCAGCCTTCCACGGTGTCGGAACCGTGCTCATCTTTCCACGCCTTGAGCGTCTTTTGATTGCCGCCGCGGGTTTCCACGACTTCACCCGTCTGGGGGTTCTTGTAGATTTTCAGCTTACGCTTGCGGCGGCCGCTACCGGTAGCGGCGGCTGCTTTGGCCGGCGCTGACTTGCCACCCTGCGGCTCCAGCAGGTTGATGACATCGGAAGAACTCTTGTTGAACTCACGCATGAGAGACTCGAGCTTGTCCTTGAACTGCAGCTCGGCCTTCAGGCGATCGTCGTTTTGCAGCCGCTCCATTTCAGCCTGAAGCTGCTTGAGCTGCTGCTCTTTCTGCATGAATTCGCTAAGAAGGGACATCGGCGTTCCTGTAAATGATCTGGGAGATTTGCGGGATGCGGCCTATAAATACAACAACCCGGACAAAATGACAACTCTTCGGGTTATTTTCAACCACATTATCGGCAACGTCAAATAGACAGGCAAAACGCTCTCGAGAAGCCGCGATACCGAGTGCCGCCGCAGATAAAAAAACGGTAGCTATCGCCTAAGCAACTCGTCTTTCGATCTCACCGCTTTCAACCCCGTGGCGCATTGCCGCAGCGCTAAGCAAGGGCAGCATTGTTCGATCGGCCAGGTTGTTGCCGCTTAGTCATTTGCTACACTGAGCGTGACAGCAATACTGATGGAAGCGCTAAGGAAGGTATGTATCTGTTTCATAACTTCAAGGCTCGCAAGGACTTATGCGAGGAAGACAAAGAGCTGTTCGATAGCCACACCAGCCCCATGCGGGAGGTGAAGAAAGGCAGCCACTTGGCACGTGAAGGCGACGTACTCGATTGCCTACACCTCATCGATGCGGGCTGGGCCTGCCGCTACCGCGTACTACGCGATGGCAGCAGGCCGATCACCTCTCTTCTACTACCCGGCGATGTAAGCGATAACGGCCAGGGCCTTTCCAATACCATGGATTTTTCCATCCGGGCCATTACGCCGGTGCGCTACATGACCATCGATTCGGAGAGCGTCGAGCGTCTCTTCGAAAGGCCGCGTATATTGCGCTTGTTCAAGGCATCGGCACACATGAGCTACAGCGTGGCCATGAACTGGATCGTCAACGTTTCACGGCGCAGCGCTGAAGGGCGTATCGCCAATCTGCTATGTGAATGCTATGCCCGCTCCCATGCGGCCGGCCTGACATTTCAAGGGCGTTACTTCTTCCCCTTGACGCAAACGGAGATCTCCGACGTGCTTGGTCTTTCGAGCGTTCATGTCAGCCGCTCCATGACCAAGATCAAGAGCAAGGGCCTGATCGAGAATGAGCACCACAAGCAGATCCGCATCATGGACTGGCCTGCCTTGGCGGCACTGGGAGATTTCAAGCAGGAAAGCCTGGCCGGACACCCCTAGCAACCGCCACGATAGCTGACCACGACAACCGGCAACGACAACTGAGAACTGAGAACTCAGTAGAAAATATCGCGCAGTATTTCGTGGATAATGGCGTTGGCGGCTTCGACCAGGATGACATCGGGGCCGACACGCTGCCATTCATAGCCTTGATAACGCGGCAGGTCGCGCAATATACGCTCGTCGAGCTGCCTGGCGATACCCGGCGGTAGCGGCTTGCCCCGTTCGAGGTTCATGCGAATGCCCGGCGGCAGGTTGTCGCGGCTGCGATCGAGCTCGACCCAATCGCGGCGCTCCAGCAATAGATGGCGTATTTCGCGCTCATCGATCCGTGGCCCGTAACGGGTCTCACGCCCGGAGCGTGCTTCGCCCTGCCTACCAGCGCCACCCTGGGATGCGCGTTCGCCGGTATGGCCACGACCCTGCTGGCCTGGAGCCGAATCGTGAGCCTGCCCTCTTGTCTGACCTTGACCTTGACCTTGACCTTGCCCTTGGCCACGGCTGTCAGCGGGCTGTGCATTGGCCATAAGAGCAGCGGCCAGTACCAGAGCCGCAGTACCGTGAAGAATTATTCGTTTGGCCATAGGCATCGCACTCCTTACCGCTGGGTTTCTTACAGCTTAGGCAAGGAATGCGCAGGGAGTGAGGAGGGCTTTAGTTTTAGAGACTTAAAGTTCGAGCCACCCAGTCGGTATGCTTCCCCCTTGCAGCAATTGATCGAGAAGCGACACCGCAGCAGAGCTATACCGCAAAGCAGAATTCCCAGAGGCATCGAGGTCTGAACCAGAGCTGTTATTGCCACGGCCATGCCTTCCCCCGCCCTCGCCACCCTCACCTGTCGCCTCTTCCGGTTTCAGCATAACGATACCCCCGTAGAGATTGAACGTGCCTGTGGCAACCTCCACTTGACCGCCCTCTTCAACCAAAATCAGCCCCTCATGATGAGCCGTTCCATTAGCCCTTTCCAGGGTCGCACCAGAGCGTACGATGATGATACCGGCAGTTGCCTGATTGCCGTTCATCCGTACATTCCCGGTTATCTCGATTACAGAGGGTGCTTCACGAGTCCCGTCGAAGCTTATGCGACCGCTTGAAAAAATGGCATCTGGTGCGGGCAGCTCATCGATGAATGATTCCCAGAAGGAGCGCTTGGCAGCGTAATCCGTGTGGCTCGGTGAAAAATGAGCGAAGGGGGGAACGTCCATTTCGATATCTCTATCTGGCTCCGGAGTGGTGCGGCAGCCAGCGCCCGTGCAGTTGAAATCTGGGGGCAACGGATGGTCTTGACCATGAAGATGCCCGCTTGCATCGTGGGAGCATTCAAGCCCTAGACAGGTAAATACAGCGTCCAGGTTTGGCGCATGGCCACCGCCGTAGCTGACGACGATGTAGCGGTCGACATTGCCAACTCTATCGTTGACCTGGCCATGCCCAATCAGGAAACGAGTTCCTGATGGCGGAGAGAAGAGTGGCAACAAGCCATCATCCATTGCAGCCTGGATGCCTGCCAGGTTCAGCATGGCATACCGATGGCGATATCGTGATTCACGGTCATTCTGCCAAGCTGACCATATGCTTTCACCGTTGAGAACCGGGTCCTGCCCCAGAAAGTTCTTCACAGGCACGGTGATACCGGCTGCCGCACCCATCTCAGCGGACATTTGCGCCTGCGTTGCAGTGCGGTAGTTGCCTGCCAACCTTTCGTTCACGAGGCTTCCGCTCAACCCGGACAAACCCAGCATCAGGGACATGCTGAGCAATGCCAGCACCAGTACGAGCGCCGCGCCCTGCTGGCGTTTTGCTCCTACCATGACCACCTCCGGGTGAAGCTTCGCACAAAATTATACATAACTTTACACAATAGCTAACCCGACGTCACGCACGAAAATGAGAGAGGTTAAGTAAAGTATAGAAGCGCTTAGGCTAACGCACGCGCCTGCAAAAAGGCCATTGCCGACGCAGGCCGCAAAATTGATTTAGCCGCTTGAGTTTACGAGGACGAAGGACTACAACCAATACTAGGTATAAATGTGGCTATAATGCGCTCCGCTTTACCATACTCACCGCCGCGAGAGGAGCTTATACACCTTCCCGCGCGCCCTCCGGCCCGGCGCCAAATTCTGAACTTGCCTTATCGCATGGCATTTGCGATGGTTGTCGGCTGGCTGGGGAAGGTCACGGCCAGCCAGATGGGACCAGAGAATCTTCATTCTATAAATTTAATGCTGAGTTAAAGCCCTCGCTTATCATTTTTATCACTGTCCAAAAATTGGCTTCCCCTCATGCATGCGGCCGACATCTCTGTCGGCCGCTGTGGTGCTTCATGCTAGGTTGGTAAATCAATGAGTAAGAAAAATGAAATCTTACCTAACTTTAATCCAACAAACCCTCATTAACCATCACCGGAAAGAGCTCCCCAATCCCCGCCCGGCAATACGATTGTCCCAGCTCCTGTTTCCCCAGCCGCAATAGTAGCTGTAACAGTGCCGTCGTCGTCATTAATGACAATAGTGCTACAAGCACCTACCTCAATATTTTCGATCATTGAATCTTCGCCGATGTTTGCCTGTCTTAACCTAGCTTCGGTTATATATGCACTAGCTTCAGACTGACAAGCAGCTTGAGCGGCTCGCTCTGTATATCCCTGATATTGCGGAATCGCAATCGCCGCCAAAATACCGATAATCGCCACCACGATCAGCAGCTCGATCAGGGTAAAACCACCCTGGCCGTGCTTCGCCGTCGTCTTTTTCTGCATCAATTCTTTCATGATCATCGCCGTTGTCCCCTGCTCTCTGGTGCCCACATGGCTGCCCCGGCAGCCCTTGGGCGATTACGCAGCGACCTGTCGGTCGCTTTTTTCGTCGTGAGCCTGCTCACGGCCTTGCCCCACCCCTTACCGCTCTAGCTCGAGCTTCGTACCGCGTGCTCGAATCTGCTTCACTGCAGCGACCCTAGGGTCTTGTCGCCACATTAATTTACACATCCTGCCCCCGCAAGCTCACCCTACGAAGGCATGAGGTTTATCTCATCATAATGCATGCATGCGTTAATTACGCAAGGCACTAGAATGTTAATGCGGGTGGGATGTCCTCTATCAACGGGCTAGAATGCTGGCATACCTTACGCTCACGCCCGCGTGGCCCTGACGACTGAGGCGCCATGAACGACTATCGAACCGAGCCTAACGCCTCCTCGCATGCGCCTGCCGGGCATGCACCGGCCGGCAATGCGGCTTCCGATCACGCCCCCAACCTCGATGGGTTGCGCGGTTTCACCCGGCGCCTGGTGGAATACGCTCTGCTTTCCCGCCCGGCGGCGGAACGCGCCGAGCATGAGGCCCGCGAGGCCGAAATCAGCTTGATGGAGCATGTGATCGAATCCGGTTTGGTGACCGCACGGCAGGCGACGCTGTGTGCGGCGTGGGAGTACGGCCTGCCGGCCATCGACCTGGATGCGCTGCGCCTGGCCAGCCTACCCGCCGCCAACGAATACCCCGACAAGCTGCTGCGCAAGCTGTGCGTCGTGCCGCTGAATCGCCGTGGCCACCGGCTGACGGTTGCCGTGCCCTATCCTTCCACGCTCGCTAAGCTGGATGAACTGCAGTTCGCTACCGGCCTGAGCATCGAGGCGGTGCTGTGCCCGGTCGATCAGCTCATGCCGGTACTCGAAGCCTACCTGGCCCAGAACGAAGCCAGCATGATGGAAGAGCTGGCCGGCGTGGACGATGCCGTCAGCGAACTCGAGTTCGAGCAAGGCGTGGATATCAGCGAGGACAGCGCCGCCGCAGCCTCCAGCGGCGCCGACGAGGCGCCCATCGTCAAGTTCGTCAACAAGATACTGCTGGATGCCATCCGTCGCGGCGCTTCGGACATTCACTTCGAGCCCTATGAAACCAGCTACCGGGTGCGCATGCGGGTAGATGGCATGCTGATAGAGGCCGCCCGCCCGCCTTTCGGCATGCGCGCACGCATTGCCGCACGCCTGAAGGTGATGGCGCGGCTGGATATTTCCGAGCGCCGCTTGCCCCAGGATGGCGCCATCAAACTGAAGGTGTCCAAGAGCCGGTCGATCGATTTTCGTGTCAACTCGCTGCCTACGGTGTATGGCGAGAAAATCGTACTGCGTATTCTCGACCCCACATCGGCCCAGATCGGTATCGATGCCCTGGGTTTCACGCCGGAACAGCGCCAGCTCTACGAGGGCGTGTTGGATCACCCCCAGGGCATGATTCTCGTCACCGGCCCTACCGGCAGCGGCAAGACGGTAACCCTCTACACGGGACTGAACATCCTCAACGAGGTGCAGCGCAATATCTGCACGGCCGAGGATCCAGTGGAAATCAAGGTGCCGGGGGTCAATCAGGTCAACGTATTGCCCAAGATCGGCCTGGATTTCGCCAGTGCTCTGCGCGCCTTTCTACGCCAGGACCCGGACGTGGTGATGGTAGGCGAGATTCGCGATCTGGAAACCGCGGAGATTGCCGTCAAGGCATCGCAGACGGGCCACCTGGTGCTGTCCACGGTGCATACCAATTCCGCCGCTGAAACTCTGACCCGCCTGGCCAATATGGGCGTGCCGCCATTCAACATTGCCAGTTCGGTAAGCCTGATCATTGCCCAGCGCCTGGCACGCAGGCTGTGCAAGCAGTGCAAGCAGACGGCGGAGATCCCCCGCGAGGCGCTGCTTCAGGAGGGTTTCACCGACCAGGAGGTGGATAGCGCCACCGTTTACGAAGCGGTAGGCTGCAAGCACTGTACGCATGGCTACAAGGGGCGCGTGGGTATCTATGAGGTAGTACCGATCAGCAATGAGATGAGCCAGCTGATCATGCGTAACGGCAATTCCATGGATTTCGACCGACTGGCGCGGGAGGAGGGACACCCGGACCTGCGACGCAGCGGCTTGCTGAAGGTGATGCAAGGGGTCACGAGCTTGACCGAGGTAAACCGCGTCACCAAAGATTGATAAAACAAACGTTCAATTCGCGCGTATGTTCGCCGGTGATATAAACGTCTCATGAGCAGCAGGGAACCTATGGCTACCAGAACGGCAAAAACGCCACGGAAGCTGAAACTGTATCGCTGGCGCTGGACGGGCAAGGGTCCTGGCGGCAGGCTGGTGAGCGGCGAAGTCGTCGCCGCCGAGAAGTTCGAGGTGGAACGCGAACTGGCCAACCAGAACATCATCGTCAAGCGGGTGCGCCGCAAGGGTGGTCTGGGCGGCGGCATGGGCACCATCAAGCCCCGTGATGTGATGCTGTTCGCCCGTCAGATGGCCACCATGATACGTGCCGGCGTGCCGGTGCTGCAGGCCTTTCAGGTGGTGGCGGAGAGTATTCGCAAGCCGGCCATGAGCGCCGTGGTGCAGCAGATGATGAACGAGGTCGCGGCCGGCTCGAACTTTTCCCAGGCGCTGCGCCAGCACCCCGATCACTTCGATAGCCTGTTCTGCAACCTGGTGGAGGCCGGGGAGAGTTCCGGTTCGCTGGACCGGATGCTGGATCGAATTGCCACTTACAAGGAGAAGGTGGAGTCGCTGAAGGGCCGCGTAAAAAAGGCCCTGTGGTATCCCATTGCGGTGATCCTGGTGGGTATCGGCGTCACCGCGCTGCTGCTGATCAAGGTGGTGCCTCAGTTCGAAAGTCTGTTCCATGGCTTTGGCGCCGAGCTCCCGGCCATGACCCGCATGACCATTGCCCTTTCCGAGTTCGCTCAGCAGTATTGGCTGTGGGGCCTGGGCGCAATGATCGCCTTCGTTTACCTGATGCGTCTGGGTATCAAGCGTTCGTCATCGTTCGCTTACCGCGTGCATGCGTTCCTGCTCAAGGTGCCGGTGCTGGGCGATATCTTCGATAAATCCGCCGTGGCGCGCTATTCCCGAACCCTGGCCACGACCTACGGCGCCGGTGTGCCCATGGTGGAAGCGTTGGATATAGCCGCCGGTGCTACCGGCAACCTGGTGTATGAACGTGCCACGCGCCAGATCCGCGAGGACGTGGCCACCGGCCAGCAGCTGCACTTCGCCATGCGCCTGACCGAGCGCTTCCCGGCGTTGGCGGTGCAGATGGTAGGCATCGGCGAGGAGTCCGGCGCGCTGGATGCCATGCTCAATCGCGTGGCCGATTACTACGAAGAGGAAGTCGACAACAAGGTCGACGCCCTCACCTCGCTATTGGAACCGCTGATCATCGTGGTGCTGGGTGTGCTTGTCGGCGGCCTGGTGGTCTCGATGTATCTGCCGATCTTCGAGCTGGGCACGGTACTGTGAGCAAGGCGCTTACTGCCAGCGGTTCGGACGTTATGTGCATGTAACGCGTCATGCCAGTGAACGTATGACAGAGCGCAACATATCTGAGACCTTATTGGTGCGGTTACTGGAAAATGGCGAAACCCGCTATAAGGACTCAGAGCGTCTCTGGAGCGCAATGAACGTAGCCGAAAGGCAAGACAATCTGATCTGTGCCGCAGTAGTGCTTGAGGATAGACTTATCGTCAAGACGATCATGCATCACTTCTGCTGGGAGGAATAGCAGATGAGAACCATTTACGACGAAGCTGATGACATCCTTGTGCTACATCTGTCTGACAAGCCCATCGTGAAGGAAATGTCTCAGGACTGGAATACCCATGTCAGCTATGCCGAGGACGGCACTTTGGTGGAAGTGGTTATCCTCGATGCGTCCAAGCAAGGTGCCTGGCCGCTACTCAAAAGCGAGGCGGCTTGAGGAAAAGCTTTGGTTAACCTACCCCCCGCGTTGTTGTGGCCGCTGGCATTCCTGTTCGGCCTCTGCCTGGGAAGTTTTCTCAACGTGGTGATCGTGCGCCTGCCGGTGATGTTGATGCTGGGCTGGCGGGCCGAGGCCCGCGAGGCACTGGAGCTGCCCGGCGAAGCCTCGCCGCGCTTCAATCTCCTGGTGCCGCGCTCGATCTGCCCGCAGTGCGAAACGCCCATCGCCTGGCATGACAACATTCCGGTTATCGGCTGGATCAAGCGTCGCGGCCGATGCGCCGCCTGCGAGGCACGAATCAGCCCGCAGTACCCACTGGTGGAACTGGCCGGGGCCTTCCTGGCACTGGCTGTAATGGCCATTCATGGCGTCACCTGGCCGGGCCTGTTCGTGTATGCCGCTTGCCTGGCACTGCTGGCTCTCGCGGTGATCGATCTGCGTACCCAACTGCTGCCGGATGTGATTACCCTGCCGCTGCTGTGGGCCGGCCTGCTCTATCAGTTGCTGTACCAACCGCTGATGCTGCCGAGTGCGGTGATCGGCGCAATAGCGGGCTATCTTGCCCTGTGGAGCGTGTACTGGCTGTTCAAGCTGGTAACCGGCAAGGAAGGCATGGGCTACGGCGATTTCAAGCTGTTGGCAGCCCTGGGCGCCTGGCTGGGCTGGCAGTACCTGCCCATGGTATTGATTCTTTCTGCCGGCGTGGGCGCTATCGTGGGTATTGCCCTGCAGCTTGCCTTGCCCCGCCTGCGCGGCGCCCCCATGCCCTTTGGCCCTTTCCTGGCCAGTGCCGGCATGATCGCGCTGCTGGTCGGCGAGCCGCTGATGGCGGTCTATATCGGCTTTACTTTCTGATGCCTGGAGAATCGCTTTGATCGTTGGGATAACGGGCGGTATCGCTTCCGGCAAGAGTACCGTGGCGCACGCCTTCGCAGCCCTGGGCGCACCCTGGGTGGATGCCGACGATGTGGCCCGCGAGGTGGTCGAACCCGGCGAACCGGCGCTGGCGGAGATAGCCGAGCGCTACGGCGAGCGCGTGTTGCAGGCAGACGGCCGCCTGAATCGCCGCACACTGCGCGAGATCGTGTTTGCCGACGAGCGCGAGCGGCGCTGGCTGGAATCGGTGACCCATCCACGTATTCGTCAGCGTATCATTGCCCAGTTGGAGCGATTGCAGGCCGAGGGAGCCCCGTACGTACTGCTGGTGTCGCCGCTGCTGTTCGAGTCGGGGCAGAGTGAAATGGCGGACCGCTGCCTGGTCATCGATGTACCGGAGAGCCTGCAGATCGCCCGCACCGCCACCCGTGACGATGTCGACGAAGCCCAGGCCCGCGCCATCGTGGCCGCTCAGATGCCACGCAGCGAACGCCTGGCCCGCGCCGACGATGTCATCGACAATGCCGGTAGCGAAGATGAGCTTGCCATCCAGGTGGCCGAACTGGACCGACGCTACCGAGAAATGAGGATTCCATGAGTCAACACAATCAACGCCCGCTGATGGTCGCTTGCCCGCAATGCAAAAAGAAGGTGGCGTGGAGCGAAAGCAACCCGTACCGCCCCTTCTGCAGCGAGCGTTGCAAGCTGATCGACCTGGGCGCCTGGGCCGACGAATCGCATCGTATCGCCGGAGAGCCTGCGCTGGACGAAAGCAACATCGACGAGTGGTTGGCCCGCGCCGACCGTGGCGACGACCGGTGACATTGGCGCCGGCGCCGTCCTACCGGCTGCTCGCTGAGCTCGAGGCTGCCTTCGACAGATTGATAGAGCGAAGCGAGGCTTTACTGGACACCTATGCCGCCTCGCCGGCTGAAGCCTGGGCCTTTCAGGCCGAGGCCAGTACTGAATGGCTACGCCGGGCATTGCTCGACTTCTGGTACACCGATGGCCAGGACGGCCGCGCCACCCGTAGCCATGTGGGGCTGGTGGCCGCCGACGATGCGCTCATGGCCGGCGTGGCCGCGGTCAACGCCGCCAAGGCCGAATTCGCCGCTCAGCTGGCTCATGTACGCGACCATCACCCGCCGCTGCTGGCCGAGGCCAAGGCGGTACTGCCCTTCCGCCACCCGCAGCTGCACGATCACCTGCGGGGCAGCGGCCTGGCCAGGCTGCATCTCAAGCAGTGCTGGCGGGCCATTCCCGTGGCGGAAGCCCCGGTAGCCCGGGTTCGTCTGGCCTGGTACTCGAGCGGGCGCTCCATCAAGCGGCTGACGGTACGCGAGGTGGAACAGAAGCTGCTGGCATTGGACAGCGATGCCCCACACATTCGCATACAGCTGCGCAAGCTGGCCGCCCTGCCCTCCAGCGAACCGCTGGCACAGGTGCAGAGCCAGGCGCCGCTGATGCGCGCCAACCTGTTCTACTGCGAGCCGTTGGAAGATGGTCGCACCCGCCGCGCCATGAATGTGGCGCTGCCGCTGTTTCTACCCGCCCCGCGCGGCCGCTTGCCCGACCACAACCTGCCACCGGCTAACCCGCCGCAGAGCCGCACCCGCGCAAGGCGCAGCGACGAAAAGCTGGAAGAGACCCCCTATCTCCCTTCCCTCAGGATCTATCGCTACCGCTAGGCGTTGTCTGAAAAGGCGGCGAAATCACTCCTCGTCGTCCATCCGCGCTTCGTACCAGTCGAGCGCCTGTTCCATGCGGTCATAACCCCAGAAGGGCTCGTTGCCGGCCATGAAGAACGGCGCACCGAAGATACCCAGCTCCTGGGCCTTCTCCGTCGCTTTGCGCAACGACTCCTTCACCTCGGGACGCTGACTCTGTTTCAGCAGCACCTCGGCGTCGAGATTGAGTTCCGCCAGGCAGTTACCGATGACCTCCGGCTGGGAGATATCCTGGTCGTATTCGAAATTAGCGCGGTACACGCTGCGCACGAAGGCCGGCACCCAGGATGCCTCCGCGTGCCAATTGGCGATACGAGCCGGCAACAGGCCGCTGCGCGGGAACTGTGAGGGCTGCTGAAAACGAATGCCGTCGCGGTCGCACAAACGCTCCACATCGCGCCACATATAGCGGCCCTTGGCCGGGTAAAGCTTGAAGGGTGTATCGTTCCAGCCTTGAGCCTGGAAGATCGGCCCCAGCAGGAACGGTTGCCAGCGCACCTCGATGTCCCGCTCCGCTGCCAGGTGCTCGAGCTTCATCGCGGCCGGATAGGAGTAGGTGCTGGCAAATTCGAACCAGAAGGTGAACGTCATGTTGACTCCTCGTGTTTCGCTACAGCCTCGGCCTCCTTGGGCTTGAGCGCAAGCCCCTTTACAAGGCTTGACTGAAGTCATGCACTCGGCTCTCGCGTCCTCCATACTGTGCTCTATTAGAAGATCTGGAGGAATGCCGGTGCCCCCCATGGAGCCTTTGACAGCCACCCAGGTGTATCGCGCCTGCCCCGAGGACGCCTTCGACTTCGAGTCGACCAGCGAATTGGAATCGCTGGACATGCTCAGCGGCCATGACCGCGCCCGAGATGCACTGGATTTCGGCACCTACATGCGCAGCGAGGGCTTCAACCTCTATGTGTTGGGCCACTCCGGCCACGGTAAACACCAGATGGTGGGCCGCTTTCTCCGCGAGCGTTCACGCGACCAGCCCACCCCTCCGGATATCGCCTATCGCTACAACTTCGATGAACCCAGCCAGCCCCGGCATCTGCTGCTGGCCACCGGCATGGGCCGGATTCTGCGTGCCGACCTGGAGCAGTTGGCCGAGGAGCTGCGCAGCGCCATACCTGCGGTGTTCGAGGGCGATGAGTATCAGAACCGGCTGCATGAACTGAAGCAGGCCATGAGCGAGCGCCAGCGCGACCTGATCGAGGCGATACGCCGCGAGGCTTGGGAGCACGACATCATGCTGCTCTCGACGCCCAACGGCTTCACGTTCGCCCCGGCCACGGCCAACGAAGAGATGATGGCGCCAGAGGCGTTCGAGAAGCTCGAGCGCGACGAGCGTGAGCGGATCGAGGGCACTGTCCATGTACTGCAGAAGAAGCTCACCCAGGCCATTCGCCAGATGCCGCGCCTGGCCAAGCAGCTACGTGAGCAGGTCACGGCGCTCAACGAGGAGATGCTGCTGACCGCCATTGCCGCACCGCTGGCGGAGCTGGAAGAGCGTTATGCCGACCACGACGGCATTCAGGAGCACCTCAAGGCACTGCGCGAAGCGATGCTGCTGTACGTCGATTCCTTTATCGCCGAGGAGCCGGAGATTTCACCGGAGGCGATCTTCAGCCGCTTCCTGATCAACCTGCTAGTCGACAACACCAGCTGTGAAGGGGCGCCGGTGGTGTATCTCGACCTGCCCACCCATCAGCACCTGGTGGGGCGTATCGAGCACCACGTGCACAACGGCACCCTGGTCACCGATTTTTCGCTGATACGCCCCGGAGGCTTGCATCGCGCCAATGGCGGCTACTTGGTGGTGGATGTGCGCGCCCTGCTGATGCAGGCCGGAGCCTGGGAAACCCTGAAGCGGGTATTGCGCGCCGCCGAGATTCGAACCGAGTCGCTGGAGCAGGCCTACGGGCTGATCAGCACCACGACGCTGGAGCCCGAGCCGATCCCGCTGGACATCAAGGTCGTGCTGCTCGGCGAGCGACTGTTCTACTACATGCTGTGCGAACACGACCCGGACTTTGTCGAATTGTTCAAGGTCCAGGCCGACCTGGAAGACGAGCTGGAGCGCAACCACGGCAACCAGCCGCTTTTCGCCCGCATGATAGCGACCTTGGCCCGCGAGGCCGCCCTGCGACCGCTGGACCGCAGCGGTGTCGCGGCCGTGATAGAGCGCGCCAGCCGCCTGGCCGATGACCAAAGCAGGCTGACGGCCCGGCAGCGAGCCCTGGGCGACCTGCTGGAAGAGGCCAATCACTGGGCCGGGCAGCAGAATGCCGACGTGATTTCCCGGGCTCATGTCGAAAAGGCGATAGCCCAACAGCTGTGGCGAGCGAGCCGCATTCACGAACGCAGCCACGAAGCGATCGTTCGCGGCACCGTGGCGATCCAGCTGGAAGGCACCCAGGTAGGCCAGATCAATGGTCTTTCCGTGATGAGCTTGGGCGACTACGCCTTCGGCCAGCCGGCTCGAATCACGGCCACCGCACGGCCCGGCCCCGGTCAGGTGGTGGATATCGAGCGCGAAGCGCGGATGGGCGGACGCATTCACTCCAAGGCGGTGATGATCCTGTCGCGCTTCCTGGCCAGCCGCTATGCCCCGGACACGCCGCTTTCGCTCTCCGCCAGCCTGGCTTTCGAGCAATCCTATGGCGGCATCGAAGGCGATAGCGCTTCCGTGGCAGAGGTATGCGCCCTGGTTTCGGCCATGGCCCGGGTTGGTCTCGAGCAACGCTTTGCCGTGACCGGCTCCATCGACCAGTACGGCCGCGTGCAGGCGGTGGGTGGGGTCAACGAGAAAATCGAGGGGTTCTTCGATATCTGCCAGGCCCGTGGCGGTGTGAAAGGTCACGGTGCGCTGCTGCCGGCCACCAACGTGGAGCACTTGATGCTCAAGCAGGAGGTCCGCGACGCCATCACCGCCGCGGACTTCCACGTCTATGCCATCGAGCACATCGATGAGGCACTGGAGCTGCTTACCGGCATGACGCCGGGCGAGCGCGACGACGCCGGTCATTACCCTGCCGACAGCCTGAACGCCCGAGTGGTCGAGCGCCTGGAAGCCTTCCACCAAGCCGTGAAGAGGCGTGCTGACAAAACCCGGCAGAACGGCCCCGCCGATGAGGAGCACAGCGATGACGACTGACGACGCCCTCGATGATGACCTCAACGTGCCCGATTCCGGGGGCATGCCACCGCGCAAGGCCGCTCGCGTACTGGCCCTGCTCGATGCCTCGCGCCATAGCCTGGGAGCCCTGCAAGCGGCGGTGGAACTCGCCAGCCAGCGCCAGACGGAGCTGGTAGCGCTTTACGTGGAGGATCTGGACCTGCTGACCTGCGCCGCCTTTCCCTTCTCCTGCGAGATAGGCGAGCAGTCGGGTTTGCCTCGCCCGCTCAGTCCGGCTTCGCTGGAAACAAGCATTGCCCGGCAGCTGCAGCGGGTAAATCGTGCGCTGGCCCTCGCCGTGGCCGGGCGTAGCCTGCCCCACCGCCTGGAGGTCGCCCGCGGCCAAGTCGCGGCCGCCGCCCTGACCATGGCCGGGCCGGACGATCTGCTGGTGCTGGGCAAGGCAGGCGCCACCGAACGCTGGGGAACCCGGCTTGGCTCGACCAGCCGCCGTTTGATCATGATGGCCCCCTGCACGGTGCTGCTTTGGGACGAACGCCACCCCTTCAAGCCTGGCCCGCTGCGCTGGCTGCAAGACGCCACCGAGGGGACGAATGGCGCTGCCGACCCCGAGGCATCGGCTGGCATGGCGGAATGGCTGTCCGCGCTATTCGAGACAGGCACCCCTCTCCCCTTGTGTCGCGCCAGCGAGCTTTCAAGGCGCCTCTCCCATGCCGACGCGGGGGGGTTGCTGCTTCACCGCCAGGAGCTGGAAAGTCTCTTGAACGAGGACGCTGAATGGCTGGCAAGGGTGCCGTTACCGATCCTGGTCGTGCCCTGACCCTATCCTCAAAGCTCCTTGTTCTCTTCCACCCGCCTTCTCATCCACGCGCCGATGAGCAGGAGCAAGGCCAAGGCGATGAGCGGCAGCAAAAGATCCAGGGTGATGGGGTCGTCGCCTCGGGAAACTGCCTGCAGCCCGCTGTGAATGGCACTGGCGTACACCGCCCATTTGATGCCCAGGCCCAGGGCGGCGGCCATGATGAAGGTGGCGAGCGGCAAGCGGCACAGACCGGCGGCATAGTTGATGACCGAATGCGGAAAGCCGGGCAGGACCCGCAGGGCGCACTGTGTCAGCAGGTCGCCTCGCTTCGTGAGCATCTCCATGATCTTGCGGGTCAACCCTTCCGGGTTCCAACGCTTTCCGACCCGCGCAGCCAGGTAGTAGGCGCCCAGCGCACCGCTCACGCTGCCGAGAATCAGCATTGGGGTGGCGATATGGGGGGGATAGAAAGGCGCGATGAGCCACAGTCCGATACTGCCGGGCAGTCCGATGGCCAGCGTCACGGCCATGATCAGCATGACGCCGATGATGACCAGCGGGTAGTGTGAGGCCTCTTCCAACCAATGACGCACGGCCATGAGATCAGGCGAGTGCCAGAACCACACGTAGACGGCCATGACGGCACTGGCGCCCACGGCAACCCAGCGCCAGTGTCGGCGAAGTGACGAGTCATTCGGCATCGGCAAATATCCATTCGGTTTGTGCCAATGGTGCCATGCCCGCTTCGAGAGGTCACTTCTTGCCCGGGCTTAGTTCACCGGGACTTGGGTCAAGCGTCAAGCCTATCCTGCTTTTCCAGAGGCTCCAGAGGCGCCTCGATCGCTACCGAGCCTTCGGCTGGCTCGAGTGGGGATTCCTTCAGGCGTTGCATCGTGGCGACACGCAGATCGATATAGCGCAGCAGCCCGAGTTGAGCGAACAGCACCGCCAGGCACCACATAAAACCCTTGATAACGCTCACGCTGGATTCCTCTCAGAGACCGACGCGGCCTCGTCAAGACGAGTGTAGTCCTCACCGAGAAAAAGAAAAATATAGCCGTCTAACTTTTTTTCGCATCAGAGGCGCTCTTCCACGCGCTCGAGAATCTGCCGGCTCACCTTGCTCACCAGCGGCTTGGCTGCCTTGCTGACGGCCTTCTCGACCAGGCGATTGCGCAGCGTGTAGGTCAGGGTGAACGACACCTTCGTGCCCTCCGGCACCGGGCTGAGCCGGTAGCAGCCCTGGTTGTATACGCCTTCCACCGACTCCCATGCCAGTACTTCGGGCGGCCGGTTTTCGGTAATGGCCACATCGAAGGTCCAGTCCATACCCACGGCATGTACGTGCCAGCGATAGCGCTCACCGCCAAGGGGCTCGATCCGCTCGATCAGATCGGAGTAGTCGACGAAATCCTCGACCCGCTCCAGCAGGGCGAAGACTCGTTCCGGCGGTGCCGGGAGGATTGCGCTGTGTTCGATCGTGGCCATGCGGTTCCCTATGCTGCACTTCGACGCTAAAATGCTTCACTTTCACATTGCAGGTTACCTGTCCTGCTGCATGATCGCTAACGAAGATAGCTAATCTTCGCTCATGCAAGCCCTTGCCCACGGTAACCCAGCAAATCGCCGAGCGAGATGAAGCGCTAGGCGCGAGGAGCACAGTACCAGGAGCATATGGGGTATATGTGACTGGTATGAGCACCGCAGCAACACAGCGATTCGCTCGCGCAGGCATTTGCCTTTCATTTTTCCACTGAGGTAGTACATGTCCACACCCAAGGTCGGTTTCGTCTCACTGGGCTGCCCCAAGGCGCTGGTGGATTCCGAGCGAATCCTGACTCAGCTGCGTACCGACGGCTACGAAATCGTGCCCAGTTACGACGACGCCGATGTGGTGGTAGTCAACACCTGCGGCTTCATCGACAGCGCCAAGGCCGAATCGCTGGATGCCATCGGCGAGGCCATTGCCGAGAACGGCAAGGTGATCGTCACCGGCTGCATGGGCGTGGACGAGAACGCGATTCGTCAGGTGCATCCTAGCGTACTGGCGGTAACCGGCCCGCAGCAGTACGAGCGTGTGGTCGGCGCCGTCCACGAGGCGGCCCCGCACCAGCACCAGCACGACCCGCACATCGACCTGGTGCCAGCCCAGGGCGTGAAGCTGACTCCGCGCCACTACGCCTACCTGAAGATTTCCGAGGGCTGCAACCACCGCTGCAGCTTCTGCATCATTCCCTCCATGCGCGGCAAGCTGGTGAGCCGCCCCGTGGGCGACGTGCTGCGTGAAGCCGAGGGCCTGGCCAAGGCCGGCGTGCAGGAGCTGTTGGTGATCTCCCAGGACACCAGCGCCTACGGGCTGGACCTGCGCTATGCTGCGAGCGAGTGGCACGGCCGCGAGGTGAAGACGCGCCTCACCGAGCTTTGCGAGGCACTTTCGGAGCTGGGCATTCGCGTGCGGCTGCACTACGTGTACCCCTACCCCCATGTAGACGAGCTGATTCCGCTGATGACCGAGGGCAAGATCCTGCCCTACCTGGACATCCCCTTCCAGCACGCCAGCCCCAAGGTACTCAAGGCGATGAAGCGCCCCGCCTTCGAGGACAAGACCCTGGCCCGCATCAAGCGCTGGCGCGAAATCTGTCCCGAGCTGACCATCCGTTCCACCTTCATCGTCGGCTTCCCCGGCGAAACCGAGGAGGACTTCCAGTACCTGCTCGACTGGCTGAGCGAAGCGCAGCTCGACCGCGTGGGCTGCTTCCAGTACTCACCGGTGGATGGCGCCCCCGCCAACGAGCTGGGGCTGGAAGCGGTACCGGATGAAGTGAAGCAGGAGCGCTGGGAGCGCTTCATGGCGCATCAGCAGCAGATTTCCGCTGCCCGCCTCGAGCAGAAAATCGGACGAGAAATCGAAGTGCTGGTGGACGAAGTGGACGAGGAAGGCGCCATCGGCCGCAGCGAAGCGGACGCTCCCGAGATCGACGGCATGGTGTTCCTGGATGCCAAGCGCACCCTGCGACCGGGAGAAGTGGTTCGTGCCCGCGTAACCAACGCCGATGAGTATGATCTCTGGGCAGAGGTGATAGAAGAAAGTCAGCCCGTGAAGTTCATGGACTTTTATGGTGCATAGAAAGTCTTGCTCATTTACGAGCAAAGCGCCCAAGAGGTAGTCCCTTGATGAGGGGCTACCTCTCAGCAAACTACCGCCATACTTGGAAAGCGTACAAGGCCTCAAGCTGCGTGCGGCTTGATCCCCGCATACGCATGCCCCCGCTTCGCATCTTCCAGATCGTAGGCGTTCTGAAGTCGCAACCAGTAGCCTTCACTGGTGCCAAAGTAGCGGGATAGGCGCAGATCGGTATCAGCCGTGACGGAGCGTGCGCCTCGGGTGATTTCTCCAATGCGTGTAGCCGGTACGCCTATGGCGGTAGCTAGAGCGTTCTTGGTCAGCCCCATTGGTTCGATGAAATCCTCCAGCAGAATTTCTCCCGGATGGATATTGGGTAGACGTTCAGCCATGGCCCACCTCCTCAGTGGTAATCGACGATTTCGACATCGTAGGCATTGCCGGCATCGAAGCGAAAGCATATGCGCCACTGGTCGTTGATACGAATACTATATTGACCTTCTCGGTTACCGCGTAGCACCTCGAGCCTGTTGCCTGGTGGGATGCGAAGATCATCAAGAGCGGCAGCAGCATCAAGCTGACGCAGCTTCTTCAAGGCGTTACGCTGCATGCCCTGGGGCAGCCTGCGTGCCACCTTGCCATCAGCAATGGCGGCGGCAGCCTTGTCCTTGAAGCTCTTGATCATTCAACATCCTCATCCTAAGGAAAAATATAACGCATCACGTCATATAACGCAATACGTTATACATTTACTGATAGTACTCGCTCTTCACAATTAGCCCAATCCACACAAAAGAACGCCGCCCCTCTCTTCATAGACAGGGGCGGCGTTCTT
>NZ_JBYCKL010000067.1:0-130422 GCF_057473365.1 Halomonas sp. TH-94 | reverse complement strand
GACTGCCATACTGAAGCCGTCGGCAAGAAGGTTAGCGAAACCCAGTACCAGGGCGACCGTAGGGGAAAAGCCTGCCCCGAAAGCACCTGAAACGACAGCGAATGTCGTGACGCATCCATCGATGCCCCCAAGTATCGCATCAGGCATGGAGTTTACTTGTGGTGGCTGGGAAAGGCGTTCCTTCACGGCCTCGGGGCGATGTTCGGACTCGAGATCTTCATGGCCGTATGACATGGGGGATCATCCACAGTGGGCATGCGTATCTTCTTGCTTCAAGGAGGGGAGGGTGAATTGGTAAACGTAGCAGAAGGCATGGGCAGCGTGCTTCGCTTGCTGCATGTGTGACAATGGCTGACTCGCAAGAAACCGGTCGAAAGGAGGGTAAGCATGCACGGACCCGACCCCGCCAATAAGCACCCAATGGAAGGTTTTCCCCAGGTGTGCTTCATCAAGAACGTCATAGAGAGCCCGAATATCATCGTCGGTGACTATACCTACTACGACGATCCCGAAGATTCGGAAAGCTTCGAGCGCAACGTGCTTTATCATTACCCGTTCATCGGCGACAAGCTGATCATCGGCAAGTTCTGCGCCATTGCTCGAGGCGCGAAGTTCATCATGAACGGGGCGAACCACAAGCTCTCCGGGATCTCCACCTATCCATTCCAGATATTCGGCAACGGTTGGGAAAAGGTCATGCCGGAGCCTGGCGAGCTGCCCTACAAGGGCGATACGGTCATCGGTCATGACGTGTGGATCGGCTATGACGCACTCATCATGCCCGGCGTGCAGATCGGCAGCGGTGCCATCGTATCGTCGCGCTCGGTGGTGGTGAACGATGTACCACCCTATACGGTAGTGGGAGGCAATCCGGCCCGACCGATCCGGCAGCGTTTTTCGCCGGAGAAGATCGAAATCTTGCAGGCCATCGCCTGGTGGGACTGGCCGGTGGAAGAGATCACCCGGCATCTGCCTCTTATCGTGGCGGGGGATGTCGAGGCCTTGAGACAATTGACCATACGGCGTTAAAAATCGGGCTCGTGCACGAGCCCGATGAAAGTACTCAATTACGCCGTGGAAACTCTGCCTTTTGACACGCGACATCCTTGTCGCTCGCTCATCGGGCCTAAGGCTCCACGATGATCTTCACCTGCGACTTGTCGTTGAGCAGCGTGTCGAAGCCTTTCTCGACGATGTCATCCAGGGGGATTCGCGCGGTTATCAGGTCTTCCGCCCGGTAGTAGCCCTGTTCCATCAACGCCATGACGGCGGGGTAGACGTGCCGGTAGGCGATGATGCCCTTCATGGTGCGCTCCTTGATCACCAGGTCGTTGGGCTGGAAGGCGGCCTGCGTTTCCCAGATGCTCACGACCACCGTTTCGCCACCGGCATGGGTGCTGTTGATGGCCTGGTTGAGTACCGCAGGGATGCCGGTGACCTCGAAGGCGAAGTCCACACCGCCGCGGCTCAGGTCGTGGATTCGTGCCACCACGTCGCCCTGTTGCGGGTCCAGGGCCTTGGCGCCCAGGTCGGTGGCCTTCTGCCGTCGTACTTCTGAGAGCTCGACGGTGTAGATGTCGGCGGCGCCGGCGGCCTTGAGGGACTCGATCACCATCAGGCCGATGGGGCCCGCACCGAATACCACGGCGCTGTCGCCGGCTTTCAGTGAACTCTGACGCACGGCGTGCAGGCCCACCGCGGCGGGTTCCACCAGGGCGCCTTGTGCGTAGGAGAGTGCGTCGGGCATGCGGTGAACCATATGCTCACCCACCACGGTGTACTCCGAGAAGCCGCCGCCGCCACCCGAGAGCCCGTGGAAGCCCAGCAGGGGCGTCAGGTTATAGCGCTCCATCAGGTAGCTGCCGTCTCGATGGGGTGACAGGATCGGCTCGATGGCGACGCGATCCCCCGGCTTGACCCGGGTGACGCGCTCGCCCACCTCCACGACCTCACCGGCGAACTCGTGGCCCATGATGATGGGGGCTTGCTGCTGGCTGAGCGGGTGCGGTTCGTCCACTGGAATGAAGATGGGGCCGGCGCTGTACTCGTGCAGGTCGCTGCCGCAGATGCCGCAGGCGGCGACCTTCACCTTGACCTGGTGAGGGTTACTCAGGCTCGGTGTCTCGACCGATTCGACGCGTAAATCTCTGGCCTTGTACCAGACTGCAGCTTGCATGGTGTTAGACATCTTGTTACCTCACAAAGTGAATCCACCGTCGACGGCGATGGCCTGACCAGTGACATGCTCGGCGCCGGCCAGATAAACGGCCAACTGGCCCATGTCTTCCGGAGTTTGCGCCACGCCCTGGGGCAAGAGTGTTTTTTGATGCCGCTCCCAGGATTCCGATTCGCTCTCTCCCTCTTGGCGCCAGCGTCCGGAAAGTCCGGCTTCTCCTCGCCACATTCCCGTGCCGACGATGCCAGGACAAAGGGCATTCACAGTCACGCCTTCGGTGGCCACTTCCTTGGCCACGGCGTTGGTAAAGCCAATGACGGCGAACTTGGAGGCGGAATAGTGGGAAAGGTCCGGAAAGCCGGTCTTGCCGGCAATCGAGGCGACGTTGATGATTCGGCCGAATCGACGGGGAAGCATGACGGCGAGTTCGGCCTGGGTGCACAGGAATACTCCCTTCGCATTGACCGCCATGACCTTGTCCCAGTCATTGGTTGAGAGCTCAGCAATCGACTTGATGCTTATGATCCCAGCATTGTTCACGGCAATTTCCAACTGGCCGAAGGTGCTGACGACGTCAGTTATCAACGCATTGACAGAAGTTTGATTTGAAACATCGACTTGAAATGGGGCACTCCTGCGGCCAAGCGATTCAACCCGAGCAGCCGTTTCCCGGGCAATATCGATATCTAGGTCAGCAATGGCTACATTGGCTCCGGCTTCTGCCAAGGCGATGGCAATTCCCTGGCCGATGCCGCGTCCACCGCCAGTTACAAGGGCCGTCTTTCCATCCAGTTGCATATTCGTCTCTCCCTTGAGGTGGATGGCAGGACCTGCACCCGTGATGCGAGCCCTGCCTATGAAAGATCACGACAGGTGGTGCACTTCCTGCTGGCCGTACACCGGCGTCGGGATGCCCTCCATGCGCGCCTTGAGCTGCAGCGCCAGGTAGTGGGAGTAGTGGCGCGACTGGTGCAGGTTGCCGCCGTGGAACCACAGCGCCTGCTGCTGGGTGGGCTTCCACATGTTGCGCAGCTCACCCTCCCAGGGGCCGGGGTCCTTGGTCGTGTCGGAGCCGAGCCCCCAGCACTTGCCGACCTTGTCGGCCACCTCCTGGGAGATGATGCGCGCCGCCCAGCCGTTCATGGAGCCGTAGCCGGTGGCGTAGACGATCAGGTCGGCGGGCAGTTCGGAGCCGTCGCTGAGCGTCACCGAGCGCGGGTTGATGCGTTCGATCCCTACGCCGCTACGCAGCTTGATGTCGCCGTTGGCCACCAGGTCGCAGGCGCCCACGTCGATGTAGTAGCCGGAGCCGCGGCGTAGGTACTTGAGGAACAGCCCGGAGTCGTCGTCGCCGAAGTCGAGCATGAAGCCGGCGTCCTCCAGCTTCTTGTAGAACTCGGCATCGCGTTCGCGGATCTGGTCGAAGGCGGGGCGCTGGAAGTCGGGCAACAGCTTGTAGGGGATCGAGGCGAAGATCAGGTCGGCCTTGTCGTGGGTGATGCCGTTCTTTACCGCCTCCTCGGAGTAGAGTGGGCCGAGGGCGTGCTCCATCAGCGAGTCGGATTTCACGATGTGGGTCGAGGAGCGCTGGATCATGGTCACGTCGGCATCGCTTTCCCACAGCGCCGCGCAGATGTCGTGGGCCGAGTTGTTTGAGCCCACCACGACCACCTTCTTGCCGCGATAGGCGTCCGGCCCGGGGTGTTGGCTGGAGTGCTGCTGCTCGCCTTCGAAGGTCTCGGCGCCGGGAAAGTGGGGTACGTTGGGCACGCCCGACATGCCGGTGGCCAGGATCAACTGCTTGGGCCTGAGCGTGACTTGCTCGCCGTCGCGGTTAACGCGCACCGTCCACTCGCCGCTGGCCTCGTCGTAGCTGGCGCCCTCGCACTCGGTGGAACTCCAGTAGTTGAGCTCCATCACCTTGGTGTACATCTCCAGCCAGTCGCCGATCTTGTCCTTGGGGGCGAACACCGGCCAGTTCTCGGGGAAGGGGATGTAGGGCAGGTGGTCGTACCATACCGGGTCGTGCAGGCACAGCGACTTGTAGCGGTTGCGCCAGGCATCGCCGGGGCGAGGGTGCTTGTCGAGCACGATGGTGGGTACATCGAGCTGGCGCAGCCGTGCGGCGAGCCCGATACCGCCCTGTCCGCCACCGATGATCACGCAGTAGGGTTGGCGTGTGTAGCCGAGTTCCTGGGCTTCCCGCTGGCGCGACTCGAGCCAGGTCTCGCGGGTCTTGCTGGCGCCGTGTTCGGCCCCCAGGGGGCGCCTGGCACCGCGTGGCTCGGGGTGGTCCTTGAGCTCCTGCATGGTGGTCAGCAGGGTCCAGCATTTGCCGTTTTTCAGGCGCAGGTAGCCCTTGCCAAGGGCGACGCCGGTCTCGAAGGTCAACCAGGCTTCGGTCACGCCGTTGGCTTCGGTGGCCTCGCCATCGAGCTGCCAGTTGGTGGGACGTGCCTCGCTCAGGGTGGCGTTGAGCATCGACTGGATGGCGTCCTTGCCTTCCAGCGTCTTGAGATTCCAGGTGAAGGCGACCAGGTCGCGCCAGTAGCACTCGTCATTGAACAGGGCCATGACCCGTTGGATGTCGCGTTGCTCCAGTGCGCTCTCGAAGTCGCGCAGCCACTGCTGGGCGTGTTGAGTCGGCGTGGGTGTCGTCATCGTTGTTCTCCGCTTGTTGTTAGGGGACGCCCTGGTCCTGGCAGAATCCGTGCCAGCCGCGGAGTGTGTGCGAGAAACGCTTCCAGACGATTGAAAAGCTTGGTGTTACGAGCGGGTGTCAAGCGAGGGGTAGCGTGAAGTGACCTGTAACGCACGTGACAGCTGTCACGTGACGGGAGTCATGCGGGCGTTACACCTGTAACCCCCGACCAAGGGCGCAGGCGAAGTCGATTGACTCCTGCTCGGCACGGCATAGGCTGGAAGCAGGCCTGCCCTACAACAACAAGGCCACCACCGCCGGAGAGCGGCACGGCGGCACCGGAGGCAGCGATGCCATTGCGTAACGAGCAACGCCAGCACATCGATACCCTGATCCGGCTCAGCGAAGGCCAGCCGGCCGACCTGGGCGGCTGTCGGGAAGTTATCCGACGCTCCTGGGAGCGCTGCGTCGGCGAGTACCGACTCGACCCCGGCCGCCCCCGCCCCGTACGGGTACTGACCCAGCAGGCGCTCAAGGAGCATCGCGAGCCGGTGGATGAACTGCTGCACGTGGCACGGGCCGGCGTCGATCAGCTGTTCGCCCAGATCGCCCCGCTGGGCTATGTGCTGCTGCTCACCGACCGGCAGGGCATCACCGTCGATTTCCGCGGCCAGCGCGACCAGCAGCCGGAGCTGCGCCGGGCGGGTCTCTACCTGGGCGCTGACTGGGACGAACGCTACGCAGGAACCTGTGCGGTCGGCACCTGCGTGCACGACGCCCAGGCCATTACCTGCCACCAGAGCGAGCACTTCGATGCCACCCACATCAGCCTGACCTGCACGGCGGCGCCGATCACCGACCCGCAGGGGCAGGTCATTGCGGTGCTGGACATCTCCGCGCTGCAGTCGCCGCGCGCCCAGGAGAGCCAGAACTTCGGCCTGCCGCTGGTCACGCTCTATGCAAGGATGATCGAGGATGCCTATTTCCTGCACCGCTATCGCCACTGCTTGATGCTGCGTTTCGATACCACCCGCGAGTTCGTACATCTCAATGGCCGAGGGCTGATCGCCATCGAGGAGGACGGCAGTGTGGTCGCGGCCAATGGCGCCGGCCGCGCGCTGATCGACGCCCATCTGCGCCGCTGGCCGCCTTGGTCGCCAGGCTGGCAGCCGACGGTCACCCAGCTGTTCGACGGCGAACTCGGTGAACTGTTGGGCATCCCGACCGCCAGCGATGACGGCATTCGCGCCTTTCGGACACGCGCCAACGACACCACCTGCTTCGTCACCCTGCTCGAGCCGCGCGGTCGACGCCCGGCCCCACGTCCCTTGCCGCCTTCGCCGGTGCCGGCGCTGGACCGACTCGCCTCGGATGACCCCGCCATGCATCGCGTACTCAAGCTGGCCCGGCGGCTGCGCAACGAAGAGGTCAGCGTGTTGATCACCGGCGAGACCGGTACCGGCAAGGAGGTGCTGGCTCGGGCGCTGCACGACAGCGGTACGCGTGCCAAGGGGCCCTTCGTGGCAGTGAACTGCGCCGCGATTCCCGAATCGCTGATCGAAAGCGAACTGTTCGGCTACCTGCCCGGCGCCTTCACCGGCGGGCGCAGCAAGGGCATGCGCGGGCTGATCCAGCAGGCCGATGGGGGCACCCTGTTCCTGGATGAGATCGGCGACATGCCGCTGACGCTGCAGACCCGACTGCTGCGCGTGTTGGCCGAGCGTGAAGTAATGCCGCTGGGGGCCGAAAAGGCGCTGCGCATCGATATTCGCGTGATCACCGCCACCCATCGTGACATGAGCGAGCTGATCGCCCGGGGCGGCTTCCGTGAAGACCTCTACTACCGCCTGAACGGCGCCCAGCTGCGGCTGCCGGCGCTGCGTGAGCGGGCCGACAAGCACTATGTGATTCGCAGCGTCTACCAGGCGCTTCTTGCCGAGCGCGAGCGGGAGGTGCGCCTGCGCGCCGATGCCATGAGCGCGCTGCTGGCTCACGCCTGGCCGGGCAACATCCGCCAGCTCAAGAACGCCCTGGCCTTCGCCCTGGCCACGGTCGAGGGCGACGAGATCACCCTTCACGACCTGCCGGAAGAGTGTCAGGGACACCTCGGCGCCGCACCGCAGACGTTCGGCGTGGTGAAGGCAGGGGAGCAGGACGGGGGCGAAGCGCTGCATGAACTGCTGCGTGCCACCGGCTGGAACGTCAGTCTCGCCGCGCGGCGACTCGGTGTTTCACGTCCCACCATCTATCGGCGCATGCGCCGCCATGGTCTGGTGCCGCCCAACTGGCGCGAGTCCGACTCGAAGCTCGAACGTTAACACGCTATCTTTGTGGCTATTGTGTGCCTTTGCTGCCCTGAGCCTAGCGTATTGGAGCTTCCATGAGCCAAGACAACGAGTACCTGCCGCCGAAGGTGTGGAAATGGGAAAAGCCGAGCGGGGGGCAATTTGCCAGCATCAACCGGCCCATCGCCGGCCCCACCCATGACAAGACGCTGCCGGTGGGCAAGCATCCGCTGCAGCTCTATTCGCTGGCTACGCCCAACGGGGTGAAGGTCACCGTCATGCTCTAGGAGCTGTTGGCGCTGGGGCATGCCGAGGCCGAATACGATGCCTGGCTGATCCAGATCGGCGATGGCGATCAGTTCGGCAGCGGCTTCGTCGAGGTCAACCCGAACTCGAAGATACCGGCATTGATGGACCACAGCACCACGCCGCCTACCCGGGTGTTCGAGTCGGGCTCGATCCTGCTCTATCTGGCCGAGAGGTTCGGCGAATTTCTACTTCACGATCATGCCGGGCGCACCGAGACGCTGAACTGGCTGTTCTGGCAGATGGGTAGCGCACCCTATCTTGGCGGCGGCTTCGGTCATTTCTATGCCTATGCGCCGACCAAGATCGAGTACGCCATCGATCGCTTCGCCATGGAGGCCAAGCGACAGCTCGATGTGCTGGATCGTCGCCTGGCCGAGAGCCGCTATCTGGGTGGGGACGAATACACCATCGCCGATATTGCCAACTGGCCCTGGTATGGGCAGCTGGCGCTGAGCCGGGTCTACGATGCAGGCGAGTTCCTGCAGGTGCAGGAGTACGAGCATGTGCAGCGCTGGGCCAGGGAGATCGATGCGCGACCGGCGGTTAAACGTGGTCGCATGGTCAACCGCACTTTCGGCGAACCGGAGGAGCAGCTGCATGAGCGCCACGATGCCGACGACTTCAAGACCGATACCCAGGATAAGCGCTAGGCGGGCATGAACGAGAACGAGCCAGCCTATCAGATCAGGAAAGTGACACGCGGCGATCTCGGGGCCTGCGCGGTCCTGTTTGCCCAGGTTTTTTCAGCGGCGCCCTGGAGCGAGCCTTGGCAAGTCGATGGCGCCCTGGCACGTCTCGAACACTTCTTCGAATCGCCTGGCGCCGTGGGGATGATGGCGCCAGGTGAGGGCAGGACGCCCGAAGGGTTTCTGCTGGGCAATCTCGAGCCTTATCTGGAAGGAAAGCTGTTCTACTTGCGGGAGATGTGTGTCGTTTCACACCGGCAGGGGCGGGGTACCGGCTCACGGCTCTACCGTGCGCTGGAGAGCGAGCTTGCTGAGCGAGACGTTCGTGCGGTGTACCTGGCCACGGGGCGGGACATCCCTGCGGCCCGTTTCTACCAGCGCCTCGGCTTTCGTTGCAGCGAAGGGATGACGTTCTACGCCAAGGGCTTGAAAGGAGAGTGAGCGGGCACTGGGTTTCGCGGCGAGCCGGGTGCATTACGCCGCAGCCGACATGCTTGGCGTGATATAGCCACATTGGACTCCCTCAAGGTGCTCTGGCATGCTTCGCGCTCCTTGAAACCCGCTGGGAAAGAGCCATGAGCGCGCTGCCTGACTGTCCTGCCTGTCATTCCGAATATACTTACGAAATTGGCGATATGTATGCCTGCCCCGAGTGCGGGCACGAGTGGTCCGGGCAGGCTGAGAGCGAGTCCGCAGAGGCGAAGGTGGTGCGCGATGCCAATGGCAATGAGCTACAGGACGGCGACAGCGTCACCGTGATCAAGGACCTCAAGGTCAAGGGCACATCGTCGGTGGTCAAGGTAGGCACCAAGGTCAAGAGCATCCGCCTGGTGGAAGGCGACCACGACATCGACTGCAAGATCGACGGCTTCGGGCCGATGAAGTTGAAGTCGGAGTTCGTCAAGAAAGCCTGAGGTGCAGTGATATTGCTGGCGAATCTGGTCGAGGTACCCGAATGATAGTGACTTCCTATCGGGTCAATAGCCATGCTCTCTTTCAATGAGGCTTATACTAAGCAGCAAGACTCATTGGCTTCAAGGAGGTGGCTCATGATGAACCGTATTGGAACGTTGCTTTTTCTGGTGGGGCTCGGTGTGGCAATCGTGATGATCTTTCCCCTTGTCACGGCGCTGGCCCTTTCTGTGTTCACGGGCCTGGAGCCGACCTACTGGAGTCATTTCTTCTCGGGTAGCCTGCTCTTCGTCGTCATTGCTGGCCTGGCACTGTTGGCCGGTAGAGGGGCGCAGCGGGCTCTTGTCCGTTCTTGAGCGCTCAGTACCAAGCGAAGTCGAAGCAGGGCCGGGGTAAATCCCCGGCCCTGCTTCGTTTCATTGACTCAGTAATGGTCAGGTTCGCTTGCGGCCTCTTGCGCGATCAGCGCATCGGCCAGTGCACGTGAGGCAAGGGCGAATTCCACACGAGCTGCGCTGAGCGCACTCAAGTCCTTACAGGTACCGTCTCGCTCCATTCGGTCGAGCTGGGTTTTGGCCATGACCAAACGCCTGCAAAGAACTTCATTGCTGGGCGCCTCTCTCGTTGTATCGGACAGATCGACCTGCGCATTGAGACTATTCATTTTTTTCTCCCCTACGCCATGCGAAAAAGCGCTTCGGCTCTTACGGCCGGTCGCTTGTTATGAATATCGTCCAGAATGAAAAAAACTGTAGCTTTTATGGCACGGGGAGTAGCGCGCCTGGCCGGAGAAAGGCGAGGGCGATATGGAGCGGTGTGCTGAAGCGGCTATTGAATGGCGGTGACCATGACCGGCGCTACACCGCGGTTCAGCATGCCGAGTTCGCGTGCTGCGCGCTTGGATAGGTCGATGATTCGACCTTCGACGAAGGGGCCGCGGTCGTTGATCAGCACCTCCACTTCCTGACCCGTGTCGGCTCGGGTGACTACCACCTTGGTGCCGAGGGGAAGGCTGGGGTGCGCTGCCGTCAGCGCCTGCTGGTCGAAGGGCTCACCGCTGGCAGTGGTAGCACCTTGGAAGCGATCGCTATAGAAGGAAGCGATTCCCTCTTCCTGTACGTCGGCTTCATGAGCCGATGCGTGGATGGCGGTTACCGCGAGCATCCCCGCCATGCAGCAAGCGAGCAACTTTTTTGGTCGAGCTCCCATGGTTTTGCCTCAGGTAGGTCGTGTTAGCGGTTATCGCTTTCATCGATGAGGTGCTGGTGAGCGTTATGGATACTACCCTTCACGCGGACCTGAGGCAACCTGATAAAAATCAGCCCTGACAAGTTCGCCGCAGAAGTCGTCTTATTAGGCGGTGTTTGACGATGATGCTTCAAAGGGCCCTTCAGGCCCTTTGAGCCTGCCCGGTCCAGGCCGGGACGTGATCTTTCAAGGAGATGAGGCGCAGGGGAGCGACACAGGCCGTCTGGTTGCGTCCGGCCTCCTTCGCCATGTAGAGACCCTCATCCGCTTGCTTTACCAGTGTGGACTGCCTGGCGTTGCGTACCGGTAGCATCGCGGAGACACCGATACTGACCGTGACATGGCCGGCCACGGGGGAGTCGGGGAAGGGAATGGCTCGTTCCGTGAGCATGGAATGGATGCGTTCGGCCATGCGGTTGGCACCTTCGAGGTCGGTATGGGGCATCAGTACCACCATTTCCTCGCCGCCATAGCGTGCAACGAGATCGCCAGGCCGGGCAGCTGCTGCCTTGAGAACGCTGGCCACTTCGCGTAGGCAGGTGTCGCCTTTTTGATGACCATAGCTGTCGTTGAAGCACTTGAAGCAGTCGATATCGATCATCAGAAGGCTGAGCGGTTGACGCTCACGCGCGGCGCGTTGCCATTCCAGTTTCAGGACACGTTCGAACTCGCGGCGATTGGCAATTCCCAACAGGCCGTCATGTGCGGCTTGTCGAGCGAGCTTGGCATTGGAGGCTTCGAGGCGCTCACGCTCATGCAGCAGTTGAAGTTCGCGAGCACGATAGATGCGTTGCATGGGCAGCAGAATCAGCGAGACTGTCAACATGATGCCGCCCGCGAACGCGACGAGGGCCGTGCCGGTATGCAAGCCTTCTGTACTCAGGGAGGCCAGGAAATGAACGATACTGGGAAAGAGACTGGTTTCGTCGGGTACCACGCCATGCAGGGAAAGTGCCGCGTCGCTAAGCAAGGCGACCAGCAGCACGAGGCCGGCCAGGCTTGGGGGGTTGCTCAACGGAGACTGTGATTTCATGTCCATGGCCACTCGTCTCGCTCCTTGCTGGGATTGAATAACCCGTTCTTGACTTCCTTTGCTGCTGTCGGAGCTGCCAGCTCCTCGGCGTCGTCAAAAAAAAGGGCCGCAGAGCGGCCCAAGTACGCAGGGAACTAAAGGATAGAGCTAACGCAATTGCGTGCCATCGGCCGATGGAAACCGTGAAACTCGGTGGACTCCTTTCCACATGATGCCGGTACCTGGCAATCGAGTTTCTGGGTACGAGATCGGCCGTGCCGGCCATTCGTACCACTCTGTCCTGTATACTGCGAAAATGATGCCAAAAATTTCATTTTTTTTAAAAAACATAAAGTTATTTATTTCCCTGGCTGAGGTTTAGGCAGCCACAGCCGGGATCGAAGTATCGTGCGGTCGATTTATGTAGCGGTATGGCGACATAAAGCGCGATAGTCGCATAAAGGCATATAAAACAATGGATTGCGTGTCTCCGTTTGGAGACACCGGTTGCGGCGCAATATTCTGCGCGAGCGATATGGCGCTTCTCGGCAGTGCTAGACCGCTGGCATCGTTCGGGCGAGACTGCTGGTAGCGTCGATTGCCTATGAATCCATCATGACGAGGAGAAACCCGATGGCGAGCGTATTCACCCGAATCATCCATGGCGACCTGCCCGCGGAATTCGTTTGGTCAGATGAGCGATGCGTGGCGATCATGACGCTGAACCCGATGAAGCCCGGTCATTTGCTTGTCATCCCGCGCGAGGAGATCGATCACTGGGACGATATGCCGGCCGAGCTGAGCGCTCATCTCATGCAGGTGTCTCAGAGCCTGGCCAAGGCGCTGAAGCGGGCCTTTCCCTGCGAGCGGGTGGGAATGATGATCGTCGGTCTCGAGGTGCCTCACGTGCACCTGCACCTGGTACCGCTCGATTCGATGCAGGACTTTCGTCTCGAGGGGCTGGCTCAAGCAGGCCCTGAGGAGCTGGCAGACAATGCCGATCGTATTCGTGGTGCCCTTACGAATCACTGACCCACGTATACGGGGAAGCCGTGTATGCCACATGGTAATGACATGGTGTCCAGCTCGGCTTATCAGACGCTGCTGGCAAAGGTGGGGGAGCTCGAAAAGGCTGAGCGGGTGCAGCGAGCGCTATATGCCATCTCCGATCTGGCCGGTGCCCAACTGGAGATGAGCGAGACGCTCAGGCGCCTGCACGACATCATTTCCGGCTTGATGTACGCAAAGAATTTCTTCATAGCCCGCTACGATGATCTCACCCAGCATGTGCGCTTCCTCTATTTCTCGGATGTGGCAACCTCGTTTGCGGATGTGGCGGCGGCGGGGATGGATACGGCGATCCCGCTGGACGAGCTCGAATATAGCCTCACCTGGTACACGATTCGCCTGGGTAAACCGCTACGCGGTTCACTCGATAGTATCGGGGCGGAGCTTCCCGGAGAGTTTCGGCCGCTTGGCGTGGCAGCCAAGGATTGGCTGGGCGTGCCCATGCTGGAAGGCAGTCAGGTGCATGGCATCGTCGTGGTGCAGCATTACGAAGAAGCCGGAGTATACGGGGCGGACGATCAGGCGCTCCTGAGCTTCGTTGCCTCGCATATCCTGACGACGCTGCAACGGCGCGAGAACCTGGAAAATCTGGAACAGGCGGTTGCATTGCGCACCAAGGAGTTGGCCGACGCCAATGCCAAGCTGCTTCAGGAAATTGCGCAGCGCAAGCGTAACGAGTTGATTCAGCGTGCGCTCTACCATATCGCCGAGCAAGCGGGCGACACCGGTCGGGAAAAGGATTTCTACCGCACGATCCATTACCAACTGGGCAACCTGCTCTATGCCGATAACTTCTTCATCGCGCTCTTGGTCGACGAGGGCGAGGCGATCGACTTCGCCTACTATGCCAACGATTACGATCCGCCGAGCCCCAAGCGGCGTCTGCGCGACGGTCTGACCGAGTACGTCTTGCGTCTGGGGGCGGATGTGCTGCTCAACAAGAGCCAGATCGCGGCGCTCGAAGATGCTGGCAGCATTACCATCAATGGGCGTCGACCCCACTCCTGGTTGGGAGTGCCGCTACGCTGTGAGGGGCGGGTGCTGGGGGTCATGGCCGTGCAAAGCTATCGCGACGACACTCTCTATCAGCCCGAAGATTCGGAGCTGCTGCGGTTCGTGTCCAGTCAGATTGCCAGCAGCCTGGAGCGCAAGCGCGCCTTGGCCTCTCTACGCGTGGCCAAGGAGACGCTCGAGCACAGGGTGCGGGAACGCACCAGTGAGCTCGAAAAGGAGATCGCCACCCGCAAGGCCGTGGAGCAACAGCTCAAGCATGAGGTAATGCACGATAACCTGACGGGCCTGCCCAATCGGGCCCACCTGCTGGAGCGACTCGAGCAACTCTCATCGCGGCGTAGCACGGGTGTCGACAAACGGAGCTTCGCCATCATGTTTCTGGATGTCGACCGCTTCAAGGCGATCAATGACGAGCACGGCCACATCGTGGGAGACATGGTACTGAAGGAGATCGCCCAGCGTCTTTCATACAGCGTCAGGCCGCCCGGCCTTGCGGCGCGCCTGTCCGGAGATGAGTTCGCCATTCTGCTGGAGGGAATCGAGCGGGAAGAGGAGGCGGTCACGGTCGCTTCTCGCTTCCTGAGAACCCTGGAGCGTCCGATTTCACTGGCGGGGATCAGTCTCGACGTCTCCGTGAGTATCGGCATTGCCAGCCATGGAGAGGGCGAGATGTCGCACTCGGATTTGCTGGGGCGAGCGGACAAGGCGATGTACCAGGCCAAGAGCGAAGGGCGCAGCCTATATCGCCTTTCCCCCTCTCGGGAGTGAGCCTCGCTTCAAGGCGCAAACCACGGCGCCTGTGTCCGCCATGGCTTACAGCCTGCAGTGTCAATATCCGATACCGCTTCCAAGGCGCTGGTCTACTATGGATGCTTTCTTAAGCCCGCTGCGTTTTTGGCGGGCACTCGCCGTCCAAGAGCCAGGCTTATGGAGGACATGGTGGAAGAGTCGCAGCTTTTGGAGACACGGCGCCAGTGGTACGCCGCGTATATCGACGGCAACGTTGGTCAGTTGGACCACATCGAGAGCGACGACTTCGTCGTCATCTGCGAGGCGGGGTTGGTAGGGAAGCTGGATCAGCTCGGCAGCATTGCCGAGGCAGTCGCGAGGGACCGGTGGTTTTCCCGCGGCAGTCGCGCCGAAGATGAGGTCGTGAAGCTGTTGCCGTTCGGCGATCTGGTGTCGATTTTCGGGCAGGGGCGCGTTGTCGGCGACGTCCGTGCTCGTCCCCCTCTCTTTTTCAGCGAGCTTTGGCAGAAGCTCGATGGCCAGTGGCGCGTATTGTCACTGCATTTCACGGTGGCTGCCGAGCCAAAAGGCTGAGGGCCGCCATGCCGAACCACGCCGACGGATATACCGTCGGCGTGAACTCTTCTCTCAGTCGCGCTGAATGCAGTTGGCATACAGGCTGACGGTGGCGGGCCAGTCGGTGAAGATGCCGATGATGCCGACGTCCCGCACCAGGGCGTCGAGTGTGATCAGCTTGTCGCCTTCACGCCGAATGACCTCTTCCGTGGTCTGGTGATACCACTGTCCACCTTCCGCCAGCGGGCCGGAACGTTCCAGTGTCCAGGTTATCAGCTCGAGCCCCGCTTCCTTGGCGCGCTCAGCGTACTCCGACGGTACGATGCGGCTCTCCTCTTCGCTGAAGCCGGGGTTGGCAGCCAACAACATCCAGGTTGGTGGTGCCAGAATGCGCACACCCTGTTCAGCCAGTTCTTCCATGGTCGGTGACCAGGTCTCGGGGTTGGTATGGTCGAAGCCTTCATCGCCATAGCGTCCATCGAGATAAACCGCCTGCTCGCCGAACTCGGGCTCATGCTCGATCCAGTAGAGCACGTCATCGAGATTGAAGGACTGGGCGAAGACATCGCCGGCTGGCACGTCCTCTGCCTTGTACTCGTCGATCAGCTTCTGGGCGTAGTCCTCCTGGCTCATGCCATTGAAGGGCATTTCCACCTCGGGTTCCTTGAGCTCGGGCGTCATCTTCACGCCAAGTGCCTTGAATAGCGCGACGGTGTCGGCATGGCTCATCAATGTGCCCCGGGTGGCATAGAGGTCGGTGCGCCAGGCGGGCGTGCCTGCCAGGTACTCTTCTATGCTGCGAGCTTCGCGGTTGGCGCCTTCCATGGTGCCGCGCAGGGTGCGAAATTCGGCCAGGGTGATGTCGCTGGTGCAACAGCGTATATCGGCGGCATTGGCCAGTTCGCCGCTATCTGGATCGATTTCCGGCGGCACGCTGCATTTTTCCGCCAGATCCGTCTCAACGATGTTGGTGGTGTAGTGAAGGTCGCACTGGGCGTGGCGACACACGAGCTCGTTGTCGCTGGTGAAAGTCACGTCGCATTCGACGATACCGGCACCGCCCTGTACCCCGGCCAGGTATGACTCGAGGGTGTGCTCGGGAAACTGCAGCGGCGCACCTCGATGAGAGATGACCAGATCGTCAGGCTGCCAGTCGGTCCGCTGACCGGCACATTCGAGTAGCTCGGCCTTGAGCTCGCGCTCGCGTTCGGTCTCTTCGCTCATGTCATTGATCAGGAACAGCGGCCGTGGGCCTAGCGTCACCTGCCGGGCGGCCTCCAGCAAGGCATCGCTCCATTCGGGGGCGTTATCGTTTGCGTTCTGCGCCATCGCTGGGCCTGCGATCAGCAGGCTCAGGCAGGCCATGGTGGGGAGTGTCTTGTTCATTATGAGTCTCGCTATCTTCCTTGTTGGCGTGGGCCCCTGTCGCTGCCGGGAGCCAAATCTGAGCGTAGCCATGCGCAGCGAAGCGTGCTAGCGCTCCGTGAATGCCAGGCGCACCGCCAAGGCGAGAAAGCTCGCCGCGAAAACTCGTCTCAGCCAGGTAAGGACGCCCGGGCGTGTGATGACCCGCTGACGTGCGGCGGCGGCGCTGACGCCATAAAGTATGAAGACCATAAATGTCATCAGCATGAAAGCGAGGCTCAGCTCGAGCATCTGTTTCAGCACCGCTTCGTCGGAAACGATGAATTGGGGCAGGAAAGCCAGAAAGAACAGGGTGAGCTTGGGGTTGAGAAGATTGAGCAGTACGCCGGTGACGACCAGCTGCCGGGCCGCGATGACCGCAAGGCCTGCCGCTGGAGCTGGCTCATCGCGAGAACTGAGAACGCTCCAGGCCACATACAGCAGATAGACGATTCCCAGCAGCTTGAGCAACTGAAAGGCTGCTGCGCTGGTATTCAGCAGCGAGGCGAGGCCCGTCATGGCAGCAAGGATGTGCGGCACGATTCCGAGCGTACAGCCGAAGGCGGCGATGATACTGGCGCGCGTGCCATGGGTGAGACCCGTGGATAGGGTGTAGAGCACCCCGGTTCCGGGAGAGGCAACGATGACCAGCGAGGTAAGGAGAAATTCCAGGCTCATGGGCAGGCTCCGATGGGAAACCTTGCCATCGTGACGCTATGGGACAGACGGTTCTTGAATGAAATTGCAGCTCAGCTGGGTGCGAGGGCGCGCCGATAGCGGCCCGGAGAGAGCCCGAACTGACGATTGAAGGCACGGCTCATGTGGCTCTGGTCGGCAAAGCCCGCTGCCAGGGCGGCCTGGCTCAGCGCCTGCCCGCTGGCGATCAGGCTCCGGGCCTTTTGCACGCGGCGCTGCAAGAGATAGGCATGGGGAGTGGTACCCAGCGCGCGGGAGAAGCTGCGCAGCAGCTGGTAGCGGCTCAGGCCCGCCATCTCGGCCAGCTCACTCAGGCTGGCGGGCAGCTGCGGGGCGTCATCGAGGCGCTGACGAACCCTGGCGATGGCGCCGGGGATGCCCTGACGATCAGGTACCGTACGAGAGCCATGGCGAGAAAAGGCTGCTCCTAGCAGCTGGCAGCTCAGCTCATCCGCCGGCAGAGGTTCCGCAGGTGCCGTCATGAGCCGATCGAACATCTGCCGCATGAGCACCTGCAGCAGGGGGTCGTCGAGGGCGGGCCGGGTCAGCTCGGCGTCGTCATCGCTACCGAGGACTTGCCGAACCAGAGTCGTGTCGAAGTAGAGCATGCGCCAGCCACGAAGCGTACCGGCCATTGGTGCGCCGTCATGCATCTCGCCCGGGTTGACCGTGATGATATTGCCCGCCACCGCGTCGACCCTGCCGACGCCGCTCCAGGAGCGATGGCCGCCAGAGACGATCAGGCCGATCCCGTACTGATCATGGGCATGACGAGGAAATGTCCGGCACGAGGTCAGGCTCATGGCTACCAGCCCATCGAGCCCGGTGGGCAAGGCGGTGACGTGATGACGCTGTTCCGTCATGCTATCTCCTGAGCCAGCAGTGGCTGAATCGATGTGCTGACCGGCCGGGACATCGACCAAGGCGACAATAAAAAGCCTCAGGAAGCAACGCGCCTTCCTGATAGGCTGAATATAGTAACGGTTAATTATTATCGTCGATAACGGTTAGAGCAATTGCGCCGTGCAAGGAAAAGAAGTGCTGCATATCACTTCTTTTTGCTCCCGCAAGGGGAAGCGTCGACGCGAGCACTGTCGAGATAGAACCACAGGGCGGCGTAAGCGGCCTGTGCCCGGCGGGCATGCTGATCCCAGAAGCGCAGGACTTCATCATCGTAACGTGCGGGGGAGTGAGTGGAGTTTGTCATGAGGCGGTCCTCCTTAAGGGATTACCACCTCCCAGCATAGGCTCTTTTTGCTGCTATGCAGCATAATATTTGTAACTCAGCGCAGCGGCCCCAAGCAAAACACCCCGTTCGGGTCTGCCGAATGGGGTGGTTCAATGCCGACGAGCTTGATGCTTCAGCGCTGCGTATTCTCCTCAAACAGTTCAGCCTTGGCCTCACGCATGACGTTCTCGCATGCGGCCTGATGTGCAAGCTGGGTCAGCAAGCTCTGAGTAACGGCAAAACCTTTGCCCAGGCAGGTGTCCACCTCTTCACGACTGACTGTGGGAGTGACTTCATACTCGATCTTGATCGTTCTACCGCTACCGTCCAGCTTGTCGGCAAGATTACGAATAAACCAGGCGAGGCGTTCACGCCAGCCAGCCGTACCTTCCAGTCCTTCGTTGACACTGAACGTGCACTGCCATTCAGGTTTATAGACTCGCATGAGTGCCTCCTGTACTGGCTTGATTAGAAATGATCGATCGTGATGTTCACTCCGCTACTTCGACGAAAACTGCTTTTACAGCATATCAAACTTGTACGTAGCTTACACGAACTGTGCCGTTTCGCTCCGCTAAGATCTTGCTTACTGACATCGTAAAACCTCTGCGCACGACTCTACTATCGGCACGGCGAGCAGAAACCTGAGCGAGTCATGCTTATGACTGACGCCTGCTGAGCACAGGAAAGGTGCGCCAGGCAGGCTGCGATGCGGCTTAACGGGAGACTTGAAAGTGAAAGCGAGTTCGAATGGGAGGCCGATAAATTACAGTCGTACCAGCATCTTGCCTCGATTGCCCCCTTCGAAGAGCTGAAGGAAGGCGTCGGGTGTGCTTTCCAGCCCCTCCATTACGGTCTCCTCGTAGTCGATCTCGCCCTTGGCTACCTGTGGCCCCACATCCTCCAGGAAATGAGGGTATTCGGTCCAATGGTCGAAGATGATGAAACCCTGCATGCGCGCGCGCTTGATCAGCAGGTTTGCCAGGTTGCGCGGCCCCTGCGCCTGGGTTTCGTCGTTATAGCGTGAGATCAGCCCGCAAATCGCGATACGGGCACCCACCTTGAGATTGTTCAGAGCCGCTTCGAGGCAGGTGCCGCCGACGTTTTCATAGTAGACGTCGAAGCCCTCTGGACAGGCCTGCTTGAGGTCGTCGCTGAGCTGCTGGGTATCCTTGCCCTTGTAGCTGACCGCACCAATCTCGTGCTGCTCCAGCCAGGCAAGCTTGTCGGCGGCACCGGCGATGCCGACGACCTTGCCGCCTTTCGCTTTGGCCAGCTGCACGGCAAGCGACCCCACGGCCCCACTGGCAGCGCTCACCAGCACGTTATCGCCCTCGCGCAGATTGGCGATGCGATGGAGTCCCGCCCAGGCCGTCATGCCCGGCATGCCGAGCACGCCCAGGTAGGCCTGGTCCGGTACTTCGATGTCGGGCAACGGTTCCACTACGTCCGCCTTGAGCTGAGCCAGGTCTCGCCAGCCGGCCATGTGGCGCACTTTGTCGCCGACCTTGAAGCGGGTATGGCGTGACTCGATCACCTCACCGATGGCAGCGCCATCCAGCGGCTTGCCGAGCTCGAACGGGGCGATGTAGGTTTCCACTCCGCTCATGCGGCCGCGCATGTAGGGGTCGACCGAGAGCCAGGTGTTGCGTATGCGAATTTCATCCGCGGCGAGCTCGGGCAGCGCTTGGCTTTGCAGCTCGAACAGCGCCTTGTCGGGCAGGCCCTTGGGATAGGCGCCGATGGAAAAGTAGCGTGCCTGCATGTCATCTCCTTGACGTGGCTTGCTGCCGGCTTCGAGGACGCATTCAGCCGGGCGGTCCCTGCTCGAAGAGTTCGGCCTTGGCATCGCGCATTACGTCCTCGCAGGCTGCCTGTTGGGCCAACTGGTTGAGCAGGGTGTGAGTGACCTCGAAGCCCTTCACCAGGCAGGTATCGATCTCCTCGGCGGTCACTTCCGGTTCGATATGGCATTCGATAGTCACGGTGCGGCCTTTGCCATCGAACCTGTCGGCCCAGCGGCGCAGGCGCCATGCGAACCGCTCACGCCAGCTTGCGGCTATGCCAGGGGCTTCGTTCACGGTGAAGTTGCACTGCCACTCCGGCCTGTAGATTTTCATGAGAACCTCCCGTTCCGGCTGGGTCACTCCGTTGTTTCTTCCTTGTTCCGTCCGCGACGGTCGGAATGTTCATACTTCTAGCATAGAAGCTATGTGCGCTTGGGACAGGTAAGCGAATGTGTAGCCGGTAAGGTCCCCCCCACGCCCCGCAAGCGTTATTGGACCAATGGCGACTCTCTGTCCATGGTTAGGGTATCGGCCAATTCACACTTCATGGATGGAAACGTGAACAAGTTTGCTTGGCGAACCGGCATCGCGGTTGGGGTCGTGCTGTTGGCCTTGGCGGCGGCTGCTCTTTTTCTCGAATCCGCCTGGTTCCGTGGCTGGCTGGAAGACCAGGCCAGCGAACATCTGGGACGTGAAGTGACGATCGGCGACCACACTGTCGATTGGGGGCAGCCGCTGACGTTGCGGCTCAGCGAGTTGCAGGTTGCCAACGCGTCTTGGGCCGAGGATCCCATGGCAAGCCTCGATGAGCTGTCGGTCACCCTCGCGGTAGGCCCCTTGCTGCGGGGACGGATCGAGCTGGAGAGGCTCGCCGTCGACAGGCCCGATATCCTGTTGCTGAGACGTGAAGACGGCACCACCAATATCGACGATCTCATGGAAAGGGAGCCAACCGAGGAGCAGGAGATCCCGCTCTGGCCTGAAGCCTTCAACATCGACCGGGGTCGCTTGATCTTTCGCGACGAGGGCGAGGACATCGAACTCGAGCTGGCCTTCGATACGCCGGGAGAGAGTTTCGATGAGATGAGCGTGGATCTGCGGGGAGAGGGCAGCGTTCAGGGCGACCCTGTCGCTTTTCAGGGCCTGCTGCACCTTGAGATCGAAGAGCGTCGTGGCGCCCTCGAAACGTTTCAGGGTCGTATCGGTGAGAGTCGTCTGCGTGGCGCCGTGGTGCTCGACCTGGGGCGTGACGTGCCACGTCTGCTGGTCGACCTACAGGCCGATACGCTCGATCTGGATCGCTGGAGCGGCATGTTCGGCGCGGACCCCCAGCCACCGGAGCGCGAGTTGGCCGAGCAGCAGCGCACGCTGGCTCAGCGAATGGACGTGTTGCGCTCCTTCGAAGCGGAGGTCGATGTGGCCATCGGCCAGCTGCAGTTCGCCGAGCGCAGCCTGCACGATGTCGCGCTCAAGGCGTCGCTCTGGGATGGCCAGCTCTCGATCGAGCACCTGCAGGCGAGAGAGCCTCTAGGCGATGGCAACGAGCGCCAATTGGCGCTGCAGGGCCGGGTGGATGCGGATGAGGAAGGCCAGGCGGCTGCCGTCGAGCAGGGGCACTTCCACTATCGGGACACGGCCCAGGGAATCGCCATCGAAGCCGTCTTCGAGAGACCCGATGACGGTGGTGAGGGGCAACGCCTGGCGGTACGGGGTGAAGGCCGCTTGCAGGAAGACCCCCTCGATTTTCAGGGCCTGCTGCAACTCGATGTGGAAGGGCTTCGCGGCGGTATCCATGATCTCGAAGCAAACATTGGCGACAGCCGCCTGGAGGGCCGGTTGGGGGTCGATCTGGGACGCGAGGTGCCATGGCTGGTAGCCGAGCTGAAAGCCGACGCTCTCGATCTGGACCGCTGGGGGCTGTTCGAGCAGCACCCGGAGGAAACGGCCCCGCAGGAGGAGCAAGCGGGGGACGCTGGCGAGTGGGACCAGGGGTTGGCCCAGTTCCTTGCGGGGCTCGCGGATTTCGAAGCGGAGCTCGACCTGGCCCTCGGGCAGCTTCATTACGCCGGTCAGACTCTTCACGACCTGGTCGCCGAGGCCAGCTTGCAAGACGGGCGGCTCACCATCGATCAGGTGCGGGCGCATCAGCAGATCGATCAGGAGCAACCCCGCTCCCTCCATGTTCAGGGTTGGCTGGAGGCTGACGAGCAGCGCGTGGCAGGTCATCTGAGTGCACAGGCGGACCGTATCGACCTGACGGCAGCCTTGGCTCCGTTCGGGGTCGGGGAGGTGGGGACGCTCGATGGCACGCTCAACACCCGGATCGTCGACGGTGGGTTGCTGCTCGAAGATACCGCCCTCGACTATCAGGCCCCGCAGTGGGGGCTATCGCTCGCCTTAACGGCCGATACGCGCACGGAAGGCGTCGAGGGGCACCGGGTGCACCTCGTCGGCGAGGGGCGTTACGAGGAAGAACCCTTTGCCTTCGACCTATTGATTGGGCCTTTGCTCGACCTCACCAATCCGGATATCGCCTATCCAGTCTCCGGTGAGGTGGCCAGCGGCGACACTCGGCTGCGGATCGACGGCAGCGCGGTGCAACCTTTCGCCCTTGCATCGCTGGAGGGCAGCGCTCAGTTGGAAGGGCCCAATCCGGCGCAGCTGACCGATCTGACCGGTATCAACCTGCCGGAGCTGCCGCCTTACCGGGTGTCGGGCTACGTGCGTTATCAGAACGACCTGCTCAACATCGACGGCCTGGAAGGCGGCTTCGGCGACAGCGATGTGGCTGGCGACGTACGCCTGCGCTTCGGCGAACAGCCCCAGCTGTGGGCCACGCTGGTTTCCCAGCGACTGGAGGCGGACGACCTGCTGCCGATGCTGGGTATCTCGCCGGAAACGGGGCCGGATGAAACGGCATCTGCCGAGCAGGAGCAGTGGGCGGCCGAGGAGGAGCGCGCGGAAATGCTCTTCCCGGATCGAGAATGGGATCTCGAGGCGCTGCGCAATACGGATATCGTGCTCGACTACGAGGCGGTCGACGTTCAGGCGGAACACGTGCCGTTCGAGAACCTGTCGTTGGCCCTGGAGCTGGAGCAGGGCGTGATGACGGTCGAACCGCTGCGGCTGGGGCTTGGCGGCGGGCAGGTCCGTGCCTCCTGGGTGCTGGATGCACGGCAGGCCGCCATCGAAGGTAGTCTGCAACTGGCGCTGAGTCAGGTAAACCTCAGTGCTCTGTTGGACGAGGCAGGCCTGCCTGAGGTGGCTCGCGACACCTTGGGCGTGATCGGTGGTCACGGCGATTTCCGCTACCGCGGCCGCTCGATGCATGAGGCCATGGCCGGGCTAAATGGCGAGCTGAAACTGGCCATGTCACAAGGTTGGCTCGATATCATCGCCGCTGAGCTGCTGCCGCTCAATGTTGCCAACGCACTGGTGGCAGCCCTCGGCGGGAAGGATCAGGTACAACTGGAGTGTATCTACGTGCGTTTCGTCGCCGAAAACGGTCTGGTCGATCTGAATGAGTTCTTCATGGCCACCGAGATTGCCCACTTCGAGGGTGCTGGCGCCATCAATCTCGCAACGGAGCGGATGGATATGGCCTTCCAGGGGCACAATATCGATCCCACGCTGTTCACCGGAAATTCTCCCGTGGAGCTAAAGGGGCCACTGCGCGATCCGGAGGTGAACGTCATCACACAGGAGCTGCTTGCCCGCGGCGCGCTGTCGCTGCTGGGAGCCATCGTGGCACCGCCGCTGGCGATCCTGCCATGGATAGATCCAGGCGGTGGCGAACGAGTCGGGATGGGCTGCGAACAGGCGCTTGCCGAATTCCAGGAATAACCGCCCTCACCAGGCACACCTGCCCGTGGCACCTTAATGCGTTTCGTGCCAGGCCTCGTGGCCGCAGCTGCGGCAGTGGAAGAGGGCCTCGAAGCCGGAATCCGTCTCGCTCGACCGGCGCAGCGTACCTCTTCGATAGATAAAGGAGCGCAGCGAGCAAATCGGACAGCGAAGTTCTTCGTGACGAGGCGCATGGGGCAGGTCGCTGAGTGCGTGCTCCGCAGGCAAGGCGTTGGCCTCTCTCATGATGTCGTCCAGCTTCGCTTGCAAAGCGCTCACCATGCCCTGCGCCTCTTCGGCCTGGGCGGGGGCGGCCAGCGCGGCCAAGCGTTCGATGTCTCGTTTCACCGCATCCAGGCGTGAGGCAATGTCGGTCATGGAAACTCCTGCGTCACGATTACGCGTTCCATCAGCATAACCCGGCATTGTCGATATGACATGCTGTGGCGATGAGCAGGATGGAATCATGCCTTGCGTCATGACGGGACTATGCCGAAGCAGTATTTCAGTGTCCTGTTAACGCTTCTTTACGATACGCTAGCACTGGCGCGACGCGGCGCGGTGGCTCCGGTCGGATAGTCAACGCGGTGGACGAGGTGTGAATGAACAGGCCAGAGCAGGTTCTGGTGGAGAAGCACGACATCACCACACGAGGCGATGCGCCACCGGGAATGAAGGGCGCCTTTCAACGTGGCTGGCGCAGCCTGATGACGTCGGGTGGCCGTACCTCGGAAAGCAGTCCCGACTACCTGCGCATTACCCTGCTCAACCTGGTGCAGGGCACGGCCATTGTCGTCTGGTCGCTGTTTCTGGTGCTGATGCTTGCCGGCCTGGTGGAGTTTTCGTGGGGCCGTTTGCTCATCGATACGACAGGGCTGCTGATCGCCTTCGGTGTCATCCTGGGTTTGCGCCGCGGCGTTCCCGTCTCAGTGGCGGTGCATATCACCCATGCCTTTCTCTTTTTATGCCTGTTGGGCCTCTCCTTCGTGCGAGCCGACAACCCGTTGACCATGACGTTGCCGCTGATCTACCCCGCACTGGCCTTCTTGCTCCTAGACGACATACGCCGCGGGCTGGCCGGCACCTTGATGATGACGGCAGGGCTCAACATTTTGCTTTCCTCTGGGCTCGGACCGGAGCTGCGCGACAGCGCCGTGCTGCTCGACGGGGCCGTGACCATCACCGTGGTGATGGTGTTCCAGGCAGCGGTCATGGCGCTCTATGTGCATCATCGTAAACAGGCGATTTCCATGCTGCGGGCCGTCAGCGTGCAGCTCAATGAGTTGGCGAGTCACGACCCGTTGACGGGGCTCTACAACCGACGCACCTTCGTCGAGGTGATCGAGCGTGAGCTTGCACGCCGGGACAACGACGTCCGCCAGTTGGCCTTTTTGCTGTTCGATATCGACCGCTTCAAGGCCTATAACGACCACTTCGGTCATCCCCAAGGCGATGAATTGCTGAAGCGGCTGGCGGCTACGGCCAAGCGAGTTTTTTCCCGCGGCGAGGATGTGGTATTTCGTCTTGGTGGCGAGGAGTTCGGCGTCGTCTTCCAGACCGAGTCGCCGGAGCAGGCCGCGGATATGGCCGACCAACTCCTCGCAGCCGTCGAAGCCATGGGTGAGCCGGCGCCGGCTGGGCCAAACGCGACCCTGTCGGTTTCCGCCGGGCTTTACCTGGTGACAAAGGGGTACGACACCTCTGCCAACCGGATCTACAGCCGGGCTGATCAGGCGCTGTATCGGGCCAAGGAGGCGGGACGGGCGCGCTGGTTTCATGCCACGCCGTGAGCCGTAGCCCTAACCGCCGGGGCCGTACTCCAGGCATCTTTCACCCATCGGCGGCCCCAGCAGCAGCGCTCGATTGAGATCGCGCAGTGCGCTGCGCAACCCCTCCTCCAGCACCGGATGGTAGAAGGGCATCTGCAGCATGCGCTCGACCCCCATCTTTTGCTCCAGCGCCCAGGCCAGCAGGTGGGCGAGATGCTCTACCCGTGGTCCGAACAGCTCGGCGCCGAGAAACTGACCGGAGCCGTGTTCGGCATAAAGCCTCATCAGCCCGCGATTCTGGCCCATCACCACGGCGCGCCCCTGATCCTCGAAAGTTGCTTCGCCCTCGGCGACACCGTCGCATCCGAAGCGCTCGACCGCCTCTTCGAGACTCAGTCCGACCGTGGCCATCTGCGGGTCGCTGAAGGCGATGGACAAGGGCGTGCTGCGACGCCCGGCGCGGCGCTCGGGGTAGCGCCCGGCATTGTTCCCGGCAATCCGCCCCTGCTGGTTGGCTTCGTGCAGCAGGGGCAACTCCTGGCTGGCGTCACCGGCAATGTAGACATGGCTGGCCTCGCCATCTGCGCGGCGGCATTGCATGGTGAAGCGGTTGTAGAGGGGAACGCCATTGTCACCCAGCGCCAGTCCGGCGTTTTCCAGCTGGAGCCCTTCGAGACAGGGGCGTCGCCCGGTAGCCGCCAGCAGATAATCGAAGCGCTCGGTCAAGCGCTCCCCGTTCTCCCGTTCAAGGAAGGCAATTTCCACTTGATCCCCGGCGCGCCGGATGGTGTCGACTTCGGCAGATGGATCGAGATAGAACTCCTCGTTGAAGGTACGCTCGGCATAGTCACGCAGCGCCGGGTCCTGAAAGGGGCCGAGTGAACCGCTCTTGCCGAACAGGCGCAAACGTACCCCAAGTCGACTCAGCGCCTGGCCGAGTTCCAGGCCGATGATGCCGGCGCCGAACACGGCAAGCGAACTCGGCAACGTCTCCCACTCGAATACGGTGTCGCTATCGATCAGGCGATCGCCGGCCGGGTGAAAGATGTCGGGGGCGTGAGGCTGCGAGCCGGTGGCGATGATGATGGTGCCTGCCCGCAGGTATTGATCGCCGACGCAGAGGGTATGGGAGTCCACGAAGTGGGCCCAGCCCGACACCAGGTTGCCGGGTTCTATCTGCTGCATGGAGTCAATGACGCCCTCGACGAAGGCGTCGCGCTCACGTTTCACCCGAGCCATCACGGCTCGCCCATCGACCCTGATGTTGCCGACCTCAATGCCGAAACGCTTCGATGTGTTTACCTGATGGGCTGCCTCTGCGGCCGCGATGAGCAGCTTGGAGGGCATGCATCCCACGCGAGCGCAGGTCGTTCCCTGCTCTCCGCCTGCTATGAGCACTACCTCATCCGAATACTGCCTTGCGCTTTGCCAGGCGCTCAGACCAGCCGTGCCGGCCCCGATCACGGCCACGTCGACATCGCGTACCTGCATGGCGTCCCCCTTTGGCATCAAGAATCGGCTAGCGTCTAGGCTTCACTCAAGCCTAGACGCTAGCCGTCGGCCAAGGCCACCTTGAGGGAGAGCGTTCAAGACTTGCGATTATGCGCAGGTTTGTCCTTCTGGCTCGCCGAAGCCATTTTTTCCAGCTCTTTTTCGTCCATGGATTCATACATCTGCTTCGATGCGCCTTCGAGCTCGCTAACCTTCTTCTCGCCACGCTTGGCGGCTAATGCGGCTCCGGCCGCCATTTGCTGGGCCTGTGATTTTGCTGGCATGGGTGCCTCCTTCTTTGGACGAAATGATCGTAGCGTTCCCAAACACCGTGTTTCACAACGAGATATCAATGAGTTGTAGGTAATGACCTATCAGATAAATTAGCCGGCTTTATCCGATCGCGCCGTTTCAATCCGTTACTTATTCATGCGGCTCGTATTCAAACACAACGAATTTTTAATCGAGTGACTAGTTGAATTCGTAAATCGCTAAAATAGGAGAGACTGGAGTTGCAAATCTATTTTGACTGGTAGGGCATGCCGTGGTATTCGAAAGCTACGGCAAAAATAACAATTACGAGCTGGCGTTAATACAGACGATGGCAAGGGACACCTGTAACGACTTAACGGATTGAAATCCAACGGGTAGCTCCGTTGCATCCGCAGGGAAGGGAGACGTATGCGCCAGCTCGTCTTACATGGTCGCCCCAACGGGGTGATCAGTCAGGTTTGCCATGACGACGTCACCGGCCTGGTGACTCGACGTCAGGCTGAGATTCACTTGAGCACGCTGCTGACAGAAGCCTCCGTCCGGCAAAAAAGGGTGGGCGTGCTGCATGTCGATATCGATCGATTGAAGGAGATCAACCATTCTCTTGGCCGTGCCATGGGGGATGCCTGCCTGAGGCAGCTGGCCCGGCGCATCGTCGAGGCCACTGGCAATCGCGGCCATGTGAGTCGGATGGACAGCGACGAACTGATGGTGATACTCCCCGACGTTGAAAATCTGAATGACGTCATCCCCATCGTGGAAAACCTGATGGCCCATGCCCGTCGGCCGCTGAAGCTCTCCGGTCAAGCGCTCCTTGCCAGCTGTTGCCTTGGCGTTGCCCTCTACCCCGATCACGGCGAGACGGTCAGTGAACTCATGCGCAATGCCAACTTGGCCCGGCGCAAGGCCCAGGCGAGGGGCGCCGGACAGTACTGCGTTTTTTCACCGGATCAACTCAAGGCCGGTACCGATCGCCTGCAGCTGCGCTGCGACTTGCACAAGGCATTGCCACAGGGGGAGATGGCGCTGCAATATCGCCCTCTGATCTGCGCGCGCAGCGGACAGGTCGTGGCGATATCGGCCCAACCGCGCTGGCATTCGCCGCGTTTCGGCATTCTCGAGCCGTCCAAGTGGATCCCGGCTGCCCGCGACAATGGGTTGTTGATCGACATCTGCCACTGGGTCTTGATCAACGCCTGCCGCCATGCCCGCTCCTGGTATGACGCCGGCTCGGGACTCAGGGTAGTGATAGGCGTGCCGGCCGAAGGCGTGGCGGGCGATATGCTGATCGACCGCGTCGAACAGGCCCTTGATGCGAGTTGCCTGCCGCCGGACCTGCTCGAGATCGAATTGACCGAGAGCGGACTGATGCGTGACCCCCACCATGCCAGCCACATGCTCGCACGCCTTCACGCCATGGGAGTGCGACTTGCCATCGACGGTTTCGGCAGCGGCCACTCCATCCTCGGCCACCTGGGCCTGTTTCCTCTCGATATACTCAAGCTCGACGACTTGTTCATCCACGACTGTCTCGACAATCCTCGCCATCAGGCCATCATTCGCTCGGTCATCGGCATGGCGCACGAGCTGGGGATACGCGTCGCGGCGAACGGTGTGAGTTCACGCCAGCAGGTCGATTTCCTGCGTGAGCTAGGCTGCGATCTGCTGCAGGGCAGCCTGTGGTCGCGCATGGAATACAGCGAACCTCTACCGCCGTTGCCCTGACGTTGGGAGGCAGAGAGCCCAGGGTGTGGTTGCGGGCAAGCCGGTTTCGACCGACCATGAAGTCTCGACAATCAGACCACGTCCTTTCAAAGGAGCCGCCATGCCCATCGTCACCATCCAGCAGTTCCCACGCGAGCTGAGCCAGAAGCGCGAACTGGCGCGCCGTATCACCCAGGCTTTTGTCGAGGTGTACGGCACTCCCGAGCAGAGCGTGCAGGTCTTCTTCAGCGAAGTGGATGGAGAGAACTGGGCCAAGGCGGGCGAGATGGGCTGCGATCGCAGTCCGGGGCAGGGCTGAGGGGGAGACAGCATGCGACTTCAGCATCTTACCTGGCAGGAGGTCGAGACCTACCTGACGCAAAGAACCGATATCATCGTGCCGATCGGCTCCACCGAGCAGCACGGCCCCAATGGCCTGGTGGGCACCGATGCCATCTGTCCCGAAACCGTTGCCTGGGAAGTCGGTGAGCGACATGGGGTGCTGGTGGCGCCGACCCAGAGTCTGGGTATGGCCCAGCATCACCTGGCGTTTCCCGGCACGATCAGCCTGCGCCCCAGTACCTTGATTGCCGTACTGCGCGACACCTTGCTCTCGCTATCGCGTCACGGCTTTACCCACGTCTTCTTTCTGAATGGCCACGGCGGCAATATCGCCACCCTGAGTGCCGCCTTCGCTGAGGTGTATGCCGAACGCAGCCTGCTCGATGGCGATGCACGCCGTGGCGAGTTGAACCTCACCAACAACAACTGGTTCGCCGGTCCTCGCGTGCGCAAGCTGGCCGAGTCGCTATACGGGGATGCCGAAGGCACGCATGCCACTGCCTCGGAAGTGGCGCTCTCGTGGTTTGCCCGACCGGACGCGGTAAAGCAGGTCGAAATGTCGCCGCGTCTTGCGCCGCAAGGCAGCGCCCAGTGCGACGCCGAAGAGTTCCGTCGCCGTTTTCCCGATGGCCGCATGGGCTCCGACCCTAGTCTCGCCAGCATCGAGCACGGCCGGCGCTTCTTCGAAGCCAGCGTGGATGACGTGTGGGAAGCTTATCGGGCCTTCACCGGTCGTCAATGAGGGGGGGACGGTCTTTGCTGCGCGTGGTCTCCTCCCTGGTCGGCATCTATGGGCTCGTGGTGCTCCTGGCCTGGTTCTTTCAGGAGCGCTTGCTCTTTTTGCCCCATGTCGGGCGTGAACACGTTGCCACCCCAGCCGAGCGCGGCCTGGGCTGGCAGCAGGTCGACCTGATCACCGAGGATGGGGTCAATCTGGATGCCTGGTGGATTCCCGCTGACCGACCTCGTGGCAGCCTGCTGTTCCTGCATGGCAACGCCGGCAACATCTCCCATCGGCTCGACTCGATTCAACAGTTCCACCGCCTGGGGCTTTCGGTGTTGATACTGGATTATCGCGGCTATGGACGCAGTGAAGGGCGTCCATCCGAAGCGGGTACGGCGCTGGATGCCAGGGCGGGATGGCGTTGGCTGACCGAGCAGGCCGGTGCCTCTGCCGATGAGATCGTACTGTTCGGCCGCTCGCTGGGGGCGGCCGTAGCGGCGGAGCTGGCGGCTTCACTGGACGCGCAGAACCAGCCGGCAGCGGTGCTGCTGGAGTCGCCGTTTCGTTCGGTGCCGGCACTCGGCCAACAGCTTTACCCCCTCCTGCCGGTGCGTTGGCTGGCAACGCTGGACTACCCGACCGAACGCTACGTCACCCGGATCGAGGCGCCGCTACTGGTGATTCATAGCCGCGACGACGAGATCATTCCCTATACCGAGGGTGAAGCGGTATTCGAGGCAGCCAATGAGCCCAAGCAGATGCTTCCCATCATGGGCGGGCACAACACCGGTTTCGTCGAGAGCGAGCCTGGATATTCAGCGGCAATCGACCAATTCCTGACCCGCCTGGCGGGGTTGGAAAGACCCCCGTCCGAGTGAAACTGAAATCGCGGAATTGCCCTGGCTATGTAGGTTTTCTAAGTGGCTGGGTAATGTTTCGTGCCCGCCTGCTGCACTAGCGTGACGTTTGAGGCTCCCGGCTCGAAGCGGCATTGACAGCCTACCTACGCCGACTATTTTGCGAGTGTGGCCAGACAATTCTCTGTACGAGTACCGGCGACATGGAATCCCCTTATGGGGAAGTGAAACAGGCAATACATGGAGGTGGCGAATGAACGATACCCCTAGCCGCACGAGCTCAGATTCCGATCCTGACAATGGCAGCGGCCGGCCCGGCATCGATCGCGACGACCTGCGTCACCACGCAGAAGAAGCTCGCGATGAGCTGCGCGATGCAGCCAAACAGCAGGCCGAAAGCCTGTTAGATCGTCAGAAGGCCGCAGCGGCCGATCAGGCCGAGAAGGTCGCAGCGGTGCTGCACAAGACAGCCGATGAGTTCGAACGCCAGCAACAGCCCTATTTTTCCGGGTGCGTCAATGAATTGGCTCGGCGATCCGATGCCTTCTCTCGCACGTTGCGTGAACGGGACCTGGAAACCTTGTTGGAGAGCACCCGCCGGTACAGCCGTCAGCATCCGGCTCTCTTCCTTGGCGGAGCGATTGCTGCTGGCTTCATGCTCTCGCGCTTTCTGCGCAGCTCCCATGAAGTGGATGGTCAGCACCACTGACGTCTCGACGTCAGTGAAATGGAGGCGCTTGCGCTGAGCAGCGCTTTTGCCAGTAGCCAAGGAGGCGAACTCTCATGGAAGCGGAAAACAGAAGCCGAACCCAAGATTCCTCGATTGGATCTCTCTTCACGAGCCTTGCGCGGGAAGTGACCGCCTTGGTACGCAAGGAATCCGAGCTGGCCAAGGTGGAAATGAGCGAGAAGACCGGCCAGGCGCTAGGGGCCATTGCCTCGATAGCCATTGCCGGCGCTGTTCTCATGTGCGGTTTTCTTGTGCTGCTTGCTGCCGCGGTCTCTGGCCTCAATGTCGTTCTTCCTCCCGAGACCACGCCGTGGCTCTCCGCACTCATCGTCGGCGGAGTCGTCGTCCTGGTGGGGCTGATAATGCTTCAGGCGGGGCGCAATAAGCTGAAGCAGGAAAACCTGATGCCGACCCGCACCATGGCGAGCCTGCGGCGGGACAAGTCTCTGGCCCAGCAGCATGAAGAGGTGATCAAGGAGGAGATGAGATGAGCCAGGACGGAAGGCGACGTTCCGACGAGATCGAGAACGAGATCCACCAGGCGCGTGCGCGTCTGGACGATACTCTTCACCAAATCGAAGAGAGACTTTCTCCCGAGAGGCTTATGAACATGACTTACGACTATTTGCGTCAAGGCGGCGGTGAAAGGATTGCCACAAGCCTGGGCAGGACGATCAAGGAAAATCCGCTGCCCGTTCTGGTGACCGGTATCGGGCTAGGCTGGCTGGTTCTGGCTCAGCGCAACTCGCAGCACGATCGCTCCCACGAAACTCAGCCCCGTCATGCCGGCGGCTATCCAGGCTCCACCATACCCGATAGCGGTCGTGACGGTAGGCACGACAGTCTCAGTGGAGCGGGAACCACCACGCTGGGGCATGATCCGGCAGCCTTGGGAGCGACCACCAGACACGACTCAGATGCGAGCCACGGTGGCGGGATGACCAGCAAGGCGCAGCACATGGCCGAAGAGATGCGTGAGCGAGCCGAGCGCGTGGGCGGTCAGGTCAAGGAGCGCGTTCAGCACATGGGCGATCAGGTTCGCGATCGCGCTTCTCATTTCGGTGAGCAGAGGCATGCCGCGATGCACGCCGCATCGCAGCGGATGCATGAGGCCGGCAGCCAAACGAGTCACTTCGTCAAGGACCACCCCCTGGTGGCGGGTGCACTGGGCGTTGCCGTAGGGGCCGTGCTGGGCAGCCTGTTCGCCCCGACTCGGTTGGAAAACGAGTATCTTGGCGACCTTCGCGACCGTGCCCTCGACCGCGCCGAAGAGGCCGGGCATGAGCAGCTCGAACGTGCCGAGGAGAAGATTCACCAGAGCGCAGAGCGGATGAAAGAGGAGGCCCGCTCGGCCCAGCCCTCGAATGCCCCTCACTACGGTGAGAACGACACGAGCGAGGAGCGTTTCGCCAAGGCGGGGTCGTCGAAGGTCGGTACCGAGAGCGGTATGAAGAGCGACCAGAGCGAGGCGGCGAAGAAGGGCGGTTCCAGCGCTACGCCATCGACGCCATCTACGCCTTCCTCGCCATCTACGCCTTCCTCGCCATCGACGCCTTCCACCCCGTCGGGCAGTGGTACAACACCCAGCAAGGGCAGTTGAACCGAAGCCCATGCAGGATGAATCGCTGCGCCGCGCCCACCGGGCCGGCGCAGCGTTTTCTCACTCGGCGATTTCGGCGTTGTGATAGACGTTCTGCACGTCGTCCAGGTCGTTCAGCGTATCGATCAGCTTTTCGAACATCGCCACATCGTCACCCTCGAGCTGTGTCACGGTCTGGGGGACGAACTGAATTTCGTCGACTTCGAACTCGATCCCACTGAAGGCATCCAGCAGCGCCTGTTTGGCCTTGGCATATTCGGTATGCGGTGCGAAGACGGTAATGCGGCCCTCTTCGTTCTCGATGTCGGTGACATCGACATCGGCTTCCATCAGTGCTTCCAGCGCGGCTTCCTCGTCGCTACCGGCAAAAGCGAGGATGGCGCAATGATCGAACATGTGGCTGACGCTGCCCGGGGTACCGAGCTTGCTCTTGGCCTTGTTGAAGCAGCCGCGTACGTCACCGAAGGTGCGGTTGGGGTTGTCGGTGAGGCAGTCGACGATAACCATGCAATTGCCCGGACCGAAACCCTCATAGCGGGCCGGAGAGTAATCCTCACCGCCGACACCGCTGGCCTTGTCCAGCGCCTTCTCGATGACGTGGCCGGGTACCTGGTCCTTCTTGGCGCGCTCCATCAGGCCGCGCAGCGTCAGATTGCCGTTGGGGTCGGTGCCGCCCTGCTTGGCGCAGACGTAGATCTCACGCCCGTACTTGCTGTACACCTTGGTCTTGGCGGCGGCCGTCTTGGCCATGGATTCCTTGCGGTTCTGAAAGGCCCTGCCCATAAACGTTGTCCTGTCGAATCGGATACGAGGCTGGATTCTACGAAACCGTCCCGGCAGGGAACAGCCCTATTTCAACCCGACAGGTGCTGTCGTGATACGGATCATGTCTACACTGACAGCTGACACGTCTCATCGGCGGAGGCATCGCCATGGATCAGCATCAATACCGCCATGCCTTGTCGGCACAGCTCGCCACCAGCGAACTGGCCTTCCCCGACGCTGAATTCGATACTCGCCTGGCGCGGGTGCGGGCTGCCATGGGCCAGGCGGATCTCGACGCCCTGCTGCTGACCGACCCGGCCGATATCTACTACCTGACCGGCTACAACACGTTCGAAGTGTCGGTACATGTCTGTCTTGTCTGCTCGTCCGAGCGGCTGGTACTGCAGGTGCCCTCCATCGAAACCGGTCCGGCGGTGGTCACTGCCCGTGTCGATGAACTCCTGGGTTATCGCTGGGAGGGCATTGGCGAGGTGATCGAGCCACTGACCGAAACCCTGGCCCCGTTTCGTGCCATCGGACTGGATCTATACGGTCCAGGGCTTCGTCACGGCATCATACGGGAGCTCCAGGCGCGCCTGGGCGTCGAGCGCTTTCGTGACGACGGAGGCGAGCTGCTCGACAGCGTCAGAATCGTCAAGAGCGAGGCGGAACTCGGCTGTTTGCGCGAGAGTGCCCGGATCACCTCGCTGGGGCTCAAGGCGGCGTCGCGGATCGTTGCCGCCGGTATGGCTGACAGCGATGTGGCCGCCGAAGGCGCGCGTGCCATGCTGGCCGCAGGCAGTGAGTTCATGAGCATGCAGCCCATCGTCACCGTTGGGCGGCGTATCAGTGTCATTCACCTCAATCATCAGCGTCATCGTATCGCTCCCGACGATCCCGTATTTCTCGAATTCGGGGCAGCCTACCGCCGCTATACCGCACCGATGATGAAGACGGTCGTGGCGGGCAGGGCAAGCCGTGAAATGCTGGTGATGAGAGATGTCTGTCGTGACCTCTACGAGACGCTGATCGCGCAGATGCGGCCCGGGAGCACCTTCGATGACGCGGCGCGGGCAGCGCAAGCGGTTCTCGAGCCGCATGCCGAGCGGGTGTTCTTCTCGGGGGTCTTCGGTTATGCCGTGGGCGCTCAGTTCCCGCCCAGCTGGGTCGAGGGCAGCGGGTACATCGCCCGCGGCCAGCAGCGCCTTTTCGAGGCAGATATGGTCTTCCATTTGCCGCTATGTCTTCGCTTTCCAGGGCAGTGGGGAATCGGCATCAGCGATACCGTGAGGGTAACGCCGGAAGGTGGCGAGCCGCTGACGGACAACGACTGGCAGCTGCACGAGAGCCTGGCGCTCTGAGCGGCCGTGCCATCACTCCTGGGGAAGGCTTGGCGTCACGGGCTCGCCGTCCAGCTCGCTGGCACGACGATACGCAGGGCGGCTGCTGACACGGGCCCAGTAGTCGGCGAAGGCGGGGCAGGGCCCCAGGCCGCCGTATTTCAAGCCCCAGCCGATGTGAGCGCCGAGATAGACATCCGCTGCGGTGAACCGGGGGCCGGCAATGTACGCTTGACCGCTGATGGCAATTTCCAAGGTGTCCAATACGGCTTCGATGCTGCCGTAACCGACCCGGCCCTGTTGCTCGACGTTGGGCTCCATGCCCAGGTCGCGGTCCGTCATGGCCGCTTCGAGCGGACCGGCGGCAAAGAACAGCCAGCGATAGTAGGCGCCGCGTTGGGCCAATGGCGGCGCCAGCCCGGCGGCGGGGAACGCATCGGCCAGGTAGGCGCAGATGGCGGCACATTCCGTCACGACCGAGTTGCCATGGCGAATGGCAGGTACCTTGCCCATCGGGTTGACGGCAAGAAACTCCGGCGACTTCATGTCAGGACCGAATTCGACGATTTCCGTTTGGTAGGGCGCGCCGATCTCCTCGAGCATCCAGCGGGCGATACGGCCGCGCGAAGCGGGGTTCGTGTAAAGAACTAGCGAATCGGTCATGGCGGATCCCTCCAGGCGTGCATAGCACACGATAGCAGGTCCCGTCCTTAACGTAACTGCACTGTTAAACGATGATTCAATCGGGGTCGAGCAAACGTGCTCCCGCTCCCTCCGTGGCCAGCGTGTCATCAGGGTTGCGCAGCGGGCACTCCCCCATCGAGAGGCAACCGCAACCGATGCAGTGGTCGAGCTGGTCGCGCAGGTGAGTGAGCCGGTCGATCCGCTCGTCCAACGCCTGGCGCCAGCTTGCCGAGAGCCGCTGCCAGTCGGCGGCGGTCGGGGCGTGGTATTCCGGCAGGGTATCGAACGCGGTCCTTATTTCGGCCAGGGTGATGCCGGTGCGCTGGGCGACCTTGATGATCGCCACGCGGCGTAGCACATCTCGGGTGAAGCGGCGCTGATTGCCGGCGTTGCGGCGACTTCTTATCAGCCCCTTGGCCTCGTAGAAATGGATGGCGGAAATCGCCAGTCCGCTGCGCCTGGCGACGTCTCCGACGCTGAGATCGGTTGCCGGCACCTTCCGTTTGGTGGCTGGATTTCGTGGCGGCGCCTTCAATGTGTCGCCGGTGATGGGACCATTCATGCAGCAGTGCCTCGTCAGGTCTTATTAAACTCAACTCGATATATTAAAAGCGCTGATGCACGGCATCATGAAGATTGATTGTGCACCCGCAGGAAATGCTCGTATCGTTTCCAGTTCATTTTTGGACGCACGACGCTCTTGACCTCAATTTAAGTTTAGGTTTTAGCCTGTTCCCTGTCAGCTGATTCATAGAGCTTAACGAAGTTTTAAACAGACCGTTCTTAAGTTTTCTTGACGATGGAGATGTCATGTTTCGCTACTTCGAGGCGCTGGTGAACCCCTACCCTGCGGGGCAGACCGGTACGCCACCCAAGGGATTGTTCGCGTTCATCCTTCACTTCTCGCGTCCGGTACTGCCGCTGCTGGTGGCCATGTCGCTGGTCACGGCGCTGGTTTCGGCCGCCGAGGTAGTCTTCTTCGGCTACATGGGGGAGCTGGTGGACTGGCTTGCCAATGCCGAACGCGAAGGCTTTTTCGCCGAATATGGCTGGCGCCTGGCGGGCATGGCGGCGCTTGTCGTCGTGGGGCTGCCCCTGCTGGTGCTGCTGCAGTCGCTGCTCTCCCACCAGGGAATTTTCGGTAACTACCCGATGCTCGGTCGCTGGCTGGCGCACCGCCACATGCTGAGCCAGAGCCTGGCCTTCTATCAGGATGAGTTCGCCGGCCGGGTGTCACAGAAGGTGATGCAGACGGCCCTGGCGATCCGCGAGACGGTGACCAAGCTGGTCGGCCTGTTGGTCTACGTGCTGGTCTACTTCGTCGGCGCCATGCTGCTGATGGGCAGCGCCGAGCCATGGCTGATGCTTCCGCTGGTGGCATGGATGGCGGGCTACGTCGGCATCATGTGGGTCTTCGTGCCACGGCTGCGGCGCGTCTCCATGGATCAGGCCGATGCCCGTGCGCGCATGACCGGCCGCATCGTCGACAGCTACAGCAATATCCAGACCATCAAACTGTTTGCCGATACTCGCCGCGAGCAGGCCTATGCTCGCGACGCCATGGAGCAGTTCATGGTCACGGTTCACCGCCAGATGCGCCTGGCCACGCTGCTCTCGGTGTGCCTGACGGTGATCAACTCCTTCCTTCTGGCCAGCGTAGCCGCCATTGCCATTGGCGCCTGGTACTTCCAGGCCATCTCGCTTGGCGCCATCGCCGTGGCGATTGCCTTGGTGATGCGCATTCGCTTCATGTCGGACTGGATCCTGTGGGAAGTGGCGGGGCTGTTCGAGAACATCGGCACGGTACAGGACGGCATCAATACCATCGCCCGGGAGCCTACGATCAAGGACCTGCCCGGCGCGGCCATGCTGCACGTCCCCCACGGCGAGATCCGTTTCGATGCTCTGCGCTTCGGTTACTCACGCCCCGACGGCGACGACAGCCGTGTATTCGACGGCATGAGCCTGACCGTGGCGCCGGGTGAGAAGATCGGACTGATCGGTCGTTCCGGCGCCGGCAAGTCGACCCTGGCCAACCTGCTATTGCGCTTCTACGACCTGGAGGGAGGACGCATCCTGATCGACGATCAGGACATCGCCGAGGTCACCCAGGAGTCGCTTCGCCGCAAGATCGGCATGGTCACACAGGACACCTCGCTGCTACACCGCTCGGTGCGCGACAACATCCGCTACGGTAGCCCTGACGCAACCGATGAGCAGGTACTGGAAGCCGTGCAACGGGCCCATGCCGAATTCATTTTCGATCTGGTCGACCACAAGGGCCGACGCGGCCTCGATGCCCATGTCGGCGAGCGTGGCGTCAAGCTTTCCGGCGGCCAGCGTCAACGCATCGCCATCGCCCGGGTGCTGCTCAAGAATGCGCCGATCCTGGTGCTCGATGAGGCGACATCGGCGCTCGACTCCGAGGTCGAAGCGGCCATACAGGAGCAGCTCGACACGCTGATGGTGGGCAAGACGGTCATCGCCATCGCTCACCGCCTGTCGACCATTGCCATGCTCGATCGACTGATAGTGATCGACGAGGGGCATATCGTCGAGAGCGGTACCCACAGTGAGCTGCTCGCCCGCGATGGCCTCTACGCTTCGCTGTGGCGTCGACAGTCGGGTGGCTTCCTGGGGCTCGATACGGAGGAAGAGCGGCGGGAACAGCGACGGGATAGATCGCTTGGCGTGGAATCTTGATGTGAGCACAACCAGAGGCAAGGAGGGGAGGTCATGAAAGGTGTCGAGCGGGAAATCATCAATCCGCGTGGGTTGCCGAATACATTGCAGTACGGCTTCAGTCAGGCCGTGATGGTGAAGGGTGGATACCGGGTGCATCTCTCGGGGCAGGTGGGCGTCGATGCCCACGAGTGCCTGGTAGGACCGGATCTGGAGGGCCAGACCTTCGCCGCTCTGGACAATATAGAAGCCATACTCGCCACGTTGGGCGGAGACCTGTCACACGTGGTGATGCTGCGGATCTATATCGCCGAACCCGCCCGCTACGATCAGGAAGGGGTGGTGCAAGCGCTGCGTTCGCGCTTTCCCCACTCCCCTCCCGCGTCTTCGTGGGTGATCGTCAGCGGTCTGTCCGAGCCTGAGTGGTTGGTCGAGATCGAGGCCGAGGCGGTACTGCCGGACTGAGCCTAGGCCAGCGCCCGCTCTGGCTCGACTCGCGGGGTATCGGCCGCTGGCTGCCAGAGGTCGCCTGCAGGCTCCATCGCGAGACGCATGCGTTCGACCACGAAATCGACGAAGGTGCGCACCTTGGGCGAGACCAGGCTGCCGCCGGGAAAGACGGCATGCAAATCGACCACGGGGCCTTCCCAACCTTCGAGGATACGCCGAGGGCGCTGGGAGTCGGGGCACATGCAGGTGATGAATTCATTGGCGAGCATGATGCCCTGGCCGTCCTCGAGCATGCCGCGCAGGGCGAAAGGATCGTTGGCGATGGCAACGGGGTCGACTTCCACCTCTACGGTTTGCTGGCTCTCATTGTGGTGCAGCTGCCAGAGATAGCGCTGGCCGCGCTGCTCCGTGGCCTTGGCCAGCACCGGGTGAGAGGCAAGCTCCGCCGGCTCGCGGGGCTCTCCATGCCGAGCCAGGTAGGCATCGCTGGCATAAACGTATGAATGAAAGCGGGCCAGGGGGCGTGCCACCAGGCTGGAGTCGGGCAGAGGGCCGACCCGTAGTGCGACGTCGATCTGATTGGCGACCAGATCCAGGCGCTCGTTGGAGAGCACCAGCTCGATGCGTACCTGGGGGTGCAGCTGACGAAAGTCCCGCACCAACATCGAGGTGAACTCGGTGCACAGGGTGAATGGAGCGGTGACCCTGAGCCAGCCGCGTGGGCTCTCCTCGAGATGATGAACCGCCTTTTCCGCCTCGCCCAGGTCATGGGCGATGCGATTGCAGTAGTCGAAATAAATGGAGCCGGCTTCGGTGAGGCTCAGATGGCGGGTAGTGCGGTTGAGCAGCCGCGCGCCCAGGCGTCGCTCCAGGTCCTGTACCTTGCGACTGACCGTCGTCTTGCCAAGACGAAGTTGCTTGGCGGCGGCGCTGAAACTGCCCTGTTCCACGACTTTGGCGAAGATCAGGGCATCGTTGAGATCTTGCAGCATGATTATTGTCCTGTGCCGTGCACTCAGCGTCGAGGGAGAACACTGTTTCCTGAAAAATACTGCGAGAGGGCAAGAACGGTTGCACGGAGACTGTCCCGCCAATGGGACAGTATTTCCCTGTCGACCCGACTAATCAAGTGCCCGGTAACTCTATAAAGTGGCGTTTTGCGAAGTTGGTCGTCGATTAATCACGTCGCCAAACGACATTAATAACGTTAAGGATAAATAGCCGACGTATAACGGATGGCTAACTTCGTGTTGGTTAAAGGGAGAGGGAATAGTATGAACGTCCACAAGATGTTCGAGAGTCGCGGGCGTCGGCAAACGCTCATGGTTATCGCCATGATTGCCGGGCTCATCGTTCTGACGGGGTGCGAGAGCCAGGCCGATACTCAGGCTGGCGCTGAACAGGGTCCACCGCCGCCACAGGTCAGCGTGGCCCAGGTGCTGGTCGAGGACGTCGAGCTATGGGATGCCTTCACCGGCCGTATCGAGGCGGTGGAGACGGTCGACCTGCGCCCACGGGTTTCCGGCTATATCGAGAGCGTCAACTACACCGAGGGGCAGGAAGTGGAACAGGGTGCCGTGCTGTTTTCCATCGACCCGCGACCCTACCGGGCGGAGCTCGAGCGGGCCGAGGCCGAGCTGCAGCGAGCCCGCGCCCGTGCCGAACTGGCACGCAGCGAAGCCGCTCGGGCCGAGGCGTTGGCCCAGAGCCGCTCGATCTCGCGTGAGGAGCTGGACCAGCGGCGCTCTGCCGCGGCCACCGCCGAAGCCGATATCCTCGCCGCCCAGGCCAGCGCCGAGTCGGCCCGGCTGAACATGGCGTTTACCGAAGTGCGGGCGCCCATCGCCGGACGTGCGGGCAGGGCGATGGTGACACAGGGCAACCTCGTTTCCGAGGCCACGCCGTTGACCCGCATCGTCTCTCTGGACCGGGTCCATGTGCACTTCCATAGCGACGAGCGGGCCTACCTGCATTACGACGCCATGGCGCGCAATGGCAGCCAGGCGAGCTTTCGCGATGGCGGCATACCGGTGCGGGTGGGCTTGACCGATGACGAGGACTACCCTTACCGCGGCGAGGTCGACTTCGTCGACAACCAGCTCGATGCCGAGACCGGCACCATCCTGACCCGCGCCGTGCTCGACAACAGCGAACGCCGCTTTGCCCCCGGCATGTACGCGCGCGTGCAGCTGCTGGCCGGCAGCGCCGAGAATACCCTGCTGATCGACGACAAGGCGGTGCTGACCGATCAGGACCGCAAATATGTCTATGTGGTCGACGGCGAGGGACGGGCGATGCGTCGTGACGTGCAGCTCGGGCGCATGATCGAGGGTCTGCGGCTGGTGACGGCCGGACTCGAGCCGACGGACCAGGTGGTGGTGAGCGGTGCCCAGCGGATCTTCTTCCCCGGCATGCCGGTGGCGGCGGAGAGCGTGGACATGCGCGGACAAGGCGCAGCTGCCGGTGAATACGCTGCCATGCGCTGAGCCTTCACGACTCCAGCAATAACCATAATCCCCTGAACGAGATCCACGGGGCGGGCGTCTGCGCCTGCCCCGGGAGGGAGTCTTGTCATGAATTTCGCCAAGTTCTTCGTCGACCGACCGATCTTTGCCGCGGTGCTGTCGATCCTGATCTTCATTGCCGGTGCCATCTCCATCCCGCTGCTGCCGGTCAGTGAATATCCCGATGTGGTACCACCTACCGTGCAGGTACGCGCCATCTATCCCGGCGCCAACCCCAGCGAGATCGCCGACACGGTGGCCACGCCGCTGGAAGAGGCGATCACCGGGGTCGAGAATCTGATGTACATGAAGTCGGTGGCCGGCTCCGATGGCGTATTGGCCATGACGCTGACCTTCCGTCCCGGCACCGACCCCGACGAGGCTCAGGTGCAGGTGCAGAACCGGGTCAGCCAGGCGCTGGCGCGACTGCCCGAGGCGGTGCGCCGCCAGGGTGTGACCACCGACAAGCAGTCGCCCGACCTGACCATGGTGCCGCAGCTGATCTCGCCCGACGGCCGCTACGACAGCACCTACCTGCGCAACTACGCGGCGCTACACGTACGCGACGAGCTGGCACGGCTCGAGGGGGTGGGTCAGGCGATGCTGTTCGGCGCCGGCGACTACGCCATGCGGGTATGGATCGACCCTGATCGCGCCGCCGCCCGCGGGCTTACTGCCGGCGACATCGTCGCCGCGATACGCGAGCAGAACGTGCAGGTATCGGCCGGCCAGCTCGGTGCGCCGCCGACACCCGCCTCATCGGATTTCCTCATCTCCATCAACGCCCAGGGGCGCCTGACCACCGAAGAGGAGTTCGGCGACATCGTGGTCAGGGCCGGCAGTGGCGGCCAGGTCACCTACCTCTCCGATGTGGCACGCATCGAGCTCGGCGCCGCCGAGTATTCGCTGCGCGCCCTGCTCGACAATCAGCAGGCGGTGGCCATCGGTATCTTCCAGGCGCCCGGCTCCAATGCCATTGCGCTCTCCGATGCGGTACGCGACAAGATGGAAGAGCTCTCGCAACGTTTTCCTGAGGGGGTGGAGTACACCATCGTCTACGATCCCACGGTCTTCGTACGCGATTCGATCAAGTCGGTGATCAAGACCCTGCTCGAGGCGGTGCTGCTGGTGGTGCTGGTGGTCACGCTGTTCCTGCAGACCTGGCGCGCCTCGGTGATCCCGCTGCTGGCGGTGCCGGTATCGATCGTCGGCACCTTCGCCGTGCTCCACCTGCTCGGCTTCTCGATCAATACGTTGACCCTGTTCGGCCTGGTGCTGGCCATCGGCATCGTGGTCGACGATGCCATCGTGGTGGTGGAGAACGTCGAGCGCAACATCGAGGAGGGGCTGGCCCCGCTGGCGGCGGCCCACCAGGCCATGCGCGAGGTGAGCGGGCCGATCATCGCCATCTCGGTGGTGCTGTGCGCGGTGTTCGTGCCGATGGCTTTCCTCGAGGGTGTCACCGGCCAGTTTTATCGCCAGTTCGCGGTGACCATCGCCATCTCCACGGTGATCTCGGCGATCAACTCGCTGACGTTGTCGCCGGCGCTGGCCGCGCTGTTGCTCAAGCCCCACGATGCGCCCAAGGATCGCCTGTCGCGACTGATCGATTTCCTGTTCGGCTGGCTGTTCCGCCCCTTCAACCGCTTCTTCAATGCCAGCTCCAAGGGCTATCAGGGTGGTGTGGCGCGCAGCCTGCGCCGGCGAGGTGCGGTATTTGCCGTCTATGCGCTGCTACTTGCGGGTACCGGCGTGATGTTCCAGATGGTGCCGGGCGGTTTCATTCCCACCCAGGACAAGATGTACCTGATCGGCGGGGCCAAGCTGCCCGAAGGCGCCTCCCTAGACCGCACCGAGGCGGTGATCCGGCGCATGACCGAGCTGGCGCTGGAAACCGAGGGCGTGACCTCGGCGGTGGCCTTCCCCGGGCTCAACCCGCTGCAGTTCACCAACACGCCCAATACCGGCACGGTGTTCTTCGGACTCGACCCGTTCGAGGTTCGCTCGCGCAGTGCGGACGATATCGTCGCCGAGCTCAACGGCAAGCTCGGTACCATGCAGGAGGCGTTCAGCTTCGCCTTCACCCCGCCGGCCATCCTCGGCATCGGCTCGGGTTCGGGTTTCTCGCTGTTCATTCAGGACCGTGCGGGCCTCGGCTACGGTGAGCTGCAGCAGGCGGTGGACGGGTTCAGCGGTGCGCTGATGCAGGCGCCGGGCATGGGCTACCCCATCACCTCTTATCAGTCCAACGTGCCGCAGCTCGACCTGTACGTCGACCGGGTCAAGGCCAAGACCCAGGGGGTGGTGCTGACCGACCTGTTCGAAACCCTGCAGGTCTATCTCGGCTCCGTTTACGTCAACGACTTCAACCGCTTCGGCCGTACCTGGCAGGTCATGGCCCAGGCCGACGGCGACTACCGCATGGACGTGGAGAACATCGAGCGTCTGCGTACCCGCAACGTGCATGGCGAGATGGTACCCATCGGCAGCATGATTCGCGTCGACCGTACCTTCGGCCCCGACCCGGTGATTCGCTACAACGGCTATCCGGCGGCGGACCTGATGGGCGAGGCCAACCCTCAGGTGCTGTCGTCGAGCCAGGCCATCCAGGTGGTCGAACAGTTGGCCTCGTCAGTGCTGCCGGCGGGCATGGCCTTCGAGTGGACCGACCTGAGCTACCAGCAGGTCAACCAGGGTGGGGCGGCACTGATCGTCTTTCCGCTGGCCATCCTGCTGGTGTTCCTGGCGCTGGCCGCGCTCTATGAGAGCTGGACGCTACCGCTGGCGGTGATCCTGATCGTACCGATGTGCATGCTCTCGGCGCTGATCGGGGTGAAGCTCACCGGCGGCGACAACAACATCTTCGTTCAGGTGGGGCTGGTGGTATTGATCGGCCTGGCATGCAAGAACGCCATCCTGATCGTCGAATTCGCCCGCGAGCTGGAGATGCAGGGGCGCGGCATCGTCGAGGCGGCCCTGGAAGCCTGCCGCCTGCGCCTGCGTCCGATCATCATGACCTCGATCACCTTCACCGCGGCGGTGGTGCCGTTGATGCTGGCCGGCGGTGCCGGCGCCGAGGTGCGCCAGGCCCTGGGCACGGCGGTGTTCGCCGGCATGCTCGGCGTGACCCTGTTCGGCCTGTTCCTGACCCCGGTGTTCTACGTCGCCCTGCGCAAGCTGGTCTCGCGCGGGCAGGGCGAACCCGGCGACGCACAGCCTATGGAGAGTGCCTATCATGCCTGATCTGGCCAAACGTAAGAGAGCCATGCGTAATCTGATGCCGTTGCCGCTCGCCCTGGTGCTGGCCGCCTGTGCGGTGGGGCCCGACTACCGTGCACCGGTACTGGCCGAGCCTGCCGCCCTGGCACGTGCCGATTCGGAACTCGTCACTCCTGAAGCTATCGAGCGCGACTTCTGGCGCAGCTTCGACGATGCGCTGCTGAGCGAGCTGGTCGAGGAGGCCTTCGACGCCAACCACGACCTGCGCATCGCCCTGGCGCGCCACGACCGCAGCCTGGCACTGCTGCGCCAGTCGCGTCGCGACCTGGCCCCCAGCGTCACCGCCCAGGCTGGCGCTGCCCATCAGCGCGCCAGCGCCGACCAGATGCCGCAGGCGACGCGCTCCCAGCGTGACTTCGAGAGCTATGACGCCGGCGTCGCCGCGCTGTGGGAGCTCGATTTCTTCGGCCGCGTGCGGCGCGCCGTGGAGGCCCAGCAGGCCGAAGCGGAGGCCTCGGCCGCCGATGTGCGCGCGATGCAGGTGGTGGTGGTCGGCGAGCTGGTCGACCAATACGTGCGCCTGCGCGGCTTGCAGGAGCAGCTGCGCGTGGCCCGGGCCAATGCCGACAACCAGCGCGAGTCGCTGGCGCTGGTCGACGCGCGGCTGGAGGCGGGGCGCGGTACCGAGTTCGACAGCGTGCGCGCCCGGGCGCAGCTGGAGAGCACGCTCTCGCGTATCCCGGCGCTCGAAGGCGAGATAGCCGCCGTCACCCATCGCCTGGCAGTGCTGACCGGTCGCGAGCCCGGTGCATTGATCGCCCGGCTGGAAGCATCGGCGCCGCTGCCGGCGCTGCACGAGCGGGTGGCGGTGGGACTGCCCGGCGAACTGCTGCGTCGCCGCCCGGATATCGCCGCGGCGGAGCGGCGCCTGCATGCCGCCACGGCCAGCATTGGCGTGGCCACCGCCGATCTCTACCCGCGTTTCACACTGAGCGGGTTGCTCGGCACCCAGGGCGCCAGCACCGGCGATCTTTTCGGCCGCGACAGCGAAACGCGGCTGGTGGCGCTGGGCGTCGATTGGTCGTTTCTCGACAGCGGCCGAGTCAGGGCGCGTATGGCAGCCGCCGATGCCGACGCGGAGGCCAACCTGGCGCGCTACGAGCAGACCGTGCTGCTGGCACTGGAAGAGGCCGAGACGGCGCTCGCCCGCTATGCCCAGTCGCTGCGCGAGCGAGAGCACCTGGAGGCGGCTGCCGCGGCCAGCACCGAGGCAGCTCGCCAGGCGCGGGTACGCTTCGAGGTCGGCGTGGTCGACTTCCTCGAAGTGATCGATGCCGAGCGTTCGCGGCTGGAGGCCGAGGATGGCCTGGCCCGGAGCAACGTGCGCGCCGCCACCGCCCTGGTGGGGCTCTATCGGGCGCTGGCCGGTGGCTGGGAGGAGCGCATGGACGCGCCGCGGCAGGCGAGGGGGGAACCTGGCTTGGCGTCCACCTAGCCGGACACCGTCCGCAGCGCCACGACGCGCAGGCAGGGTGGCCCTGCCTGCCAACCGGCCCACTCTGTGGCATCGCCCCTCCGGTAAGCACTTGCTGACCCGGCTCAGCCGATAGGGCGATGCCGCCGCCTTTTTCTGCTATGCTGCTCACCTTCCTTTCAGACGAAGCCCAGCCTTGGCTCGTGCCTTCGCATTCACCCTCGCTTGCTTGCCGTTTAGGCACCGCTCAATTATTTGCAGGTCCATTCAGTGTCCGAATCTCCCAACGACGAGGCCTTTGCCTCGCTGCCGCTGTCACCAGAGCTGCTGGTCAATCTCGATTCGCTCGGCTATTACGCCATGACGCCAATTCAGGCCAAGAGCCTGCCGCCGATGCTGGCGAGCCGTGACGTGATCGCCCAGGCCAAGACCGGCTCAGGCAAGACCGCAGCCTTCGGCCTGGGGGTGTTGTCGCATCTCGTCGTTTCGCGTTTTCAGGTTCAGGCGCTGGTGCTCTGTCCCACCCGCGAGCTGGCCGATCAGGTGGCCGGCGAGATTCGACGACTGGCGCGCAGCCTGCCCAACGTCAAGGTGCTGACCCTGTGCGGCGGAGCCCCGTTCGGCCCCCAGCTCTCCTCGCTGGCCCATGGGGCGCATGTGGTGGTGGGGACCCCCGGTCGGGTGGAGGAGCACTTGCGCAAGGGCTCGCTCGATCTCACCAATCTCGAAACCCTGGTGCTGGACGAAGCCGACCGTATGCTCGACATGGGCTTCCAGGCCACCATGGAGGCGATCGTTGCCAAGGCGCCGAAAAGCCGTCAGACCCTGCTGTTCAGCGCTACCTTCAGCGACGAGATCCGTTGCATCGCCGAAGGGCTGATGCGTGACCCGGCCGAAGTGGCGGTGGCCGAGACTCATGACGAGAGCTCCATACGCCAGCGGGTCTACCGTGTGGCGGACGAAGCGGAGCGTTTTTCGGCGCTGCGCGGTCTGCTGCTGCAGCATCGGCCACGTTCCAGCGTGGTGTTCTGCAACACCCGGCGCGAGACCCAGGAGGTTGCCGACGCCCTCGACGAAGCGGGCTTCAGCGCTCTGGCGCTGCATGGCGACCTGGAGCAGCGTGACCGCGACCGCATTCTGGTACTGTTTGCCAACCACAGCGTCTCCATTCTGGTGGCCACCGACGTGGCGGCACGCGGGCTGGATATCGAAGCGCTGGATGCGGTATTCAACTACCAGATAGCCCGTGATCTCGAAGTGCATGTGCATCGCGTCGGGCGTACCGGTCGTGCCGGCAGTTCCGGCATAGCCTGCACCCTGATCACCGAGCGGGAGGCCTATCGCCTCGAACGGCTGGTCGAGTTCCTCGGCGAGCCGCTCGAGGAAGCGCCGCTGCCGCCGCACAGCGTGCTGGCGCGGGAGCCCTTCCTGCCGGAAATGGCCACGCTGCAGCTAGACGGCGGCAAGAAGCAGAAAGTGCGCCCCGGCGATATCCTCGGGGCGCTTACCGGCGAGGGTGGCATCGAGGGCGCCCAGGTGGGCAAGATCAAGGTGCTGGAGCGCAGCGCCTATGTGGCCGTGCAGCGCGAGGTCGCCAAGGCGGCGCTCGCCCAGCTTGGTACGGGTAAGCTAAAGGGGCGCTCGTTTCGCGCCCGGCGTGTCAGCCACTGATAGCTGGCGGACGGGCCGCGGAGGGTTGCTGAGACAGAAGAGGGGGAAAGGTGAAGGTACCCAAGCGATTGCAGCCGCTGATCGACGACGGCTTGATTGATGAAGTCGAGAGCCAACTGATGAGCGGCAAGGAAGCTCAGGTCTATGTAGTGCGTTCCCATGGGGAACGCCGCTGCGCCAAGGTCTTCAAGGAAGCGAAGCAGCGCAGCTTCAAGCAGGCGGTGCAGTACCAGGAGGGACGCCGCGAGCGCAACAGTCGTCGCTCGCGGGCCATGGCCAAGAAGACCCGCTACGGCCAGAAGGAGCAGGAGCAGGCCTGGCTCAACGCCGAGGTCGATGCCCTCTACCGGTTGGCGGCGGCGGATGTGCGGGTGCCCCAGCCCTTCGGCTTCATCGACGGTGTGCTGCTGATGGAGATGATCAGCGATGCCGAAGGCCTGACGGCGCCACGTCTGGACGACGTGAGCCTCAGCGCCGAGCAGGCCCGAGACTACTACGCCAAGATCATTCGCGACGTGGTCAAGATGCTGTGTGCGGGCCTGGTACACGGCGACCTGTCCGAGTTCAACGTGCTGCTGGCCGCCGACGGTCCGGTGATCATCGACCTGCCCCAGGCAGTGGACGCCGCAGGCAACAACAGCGCCGAGATGATGTTCGAACGCGACGTGGACAACATGCGCCGCTATTTCGGCCGCTTTGCCCCCGACCTGTTGAACACCGACTACGGTAAGGAGATCTGGGCGCTCTACGAAGCTGGGGAGCTGCATCCCGAGAGCCAGCTGACGGGTTGCTTCGAGCATGACACCAGCCTGGTCGATGTCGAAGATCTGCTGGCCGTCATCGAAGACGCTCGGGAGGAAGAGGCCGAGCGGGTCCGAAGCGAGCAAGAGCAAGATGAAGAGGAGCGATAAATCGCTCGCCTCCTCGTTATGGTTCTCATAGCGAAGCTTGATTAGGCTTGTGGAGTGACCCATGGTTAAGTGCCGTCGCAGAACGGCAAGGGAACCTCATGAACAACGCCAACGACTATGAGCAGGCGCGGTTGTACGCGCTGCGCCAGCTCAACCTGCTGGATACGCCGCCCAGCGAGAGCTTCGATCGTATTACGCGCATGGCCAGCAAATTCTTCGGCATGCCCGTCGCGGCGGTATCGCTGACCGATGCCGATCGCCAGTGGTTCAAGTCGCGTGTCGGGGTCGATCACTGGGAGATCCCGCGCTTCAAGGCCTGCTGCGGCGAGGTGGCGGACACCTCCCAGGTGCTGGTCGTGGAAGACTTGCTGAATTCCGATTTCTACCGCGACAGCGAGCTGGCCGAGTCGGGCATCCGTTTCTATGCCGGCGCGCCTCTGCAGACGCAGGATGGCTATACCCTGGGTGCCATGTGCGTGCTGGATACCCGGCCGCGCGAGATGACCGCCGAGGAGGTTGCGCTGCTGCAGGACATGGCCGCCATGGTCATGGCGCAGATCGAACTGCAGCACGCCTTCGGTCGGATCGACCCGCTCACCGGTCTGCCGAATCGCAGCCAGTTCGCCGAGGACCTCGATGACATGGCACGGGATGCGCCCGGTCATCAGCATTGCGCACTCTTTACCGAGGTGTTCGACATCTCTCAGGTGAGCACGCTGAACCGGGTCATGGGCCCCACCTATGTCGACGAGCTGGCTCGCATGGCGGGGCGCTGTCTGCAACAAGCCCTGGGAGAGGAGCGGCGTCTCTATTGCGTGGGTCCCTGTCAGTTCGTTCATCTGGTGGACGGCTGCAGTGACGGCGCACTTCTCGAAGGAGCGCTGGCGCTGCGCGAGGCGCTGCTCGCACTGCCGTTGATTAGTGAGGCGCCGGTTCTTGCCCATCCTGCCGTGGGGGCTACCCCGCTGCGACTGGGCAAGGATCTGGCCGCGGACGTGCTGCGTACCGCCCACAGCGCCTGTCAGGACGCGCGTCAGACCGAGGTGGGGGCAGGGATCTATTCCCAGGCGCTGGATGCGAGTCATCGGCGCCGTTTCCAACTGCTCTCCGACTTCCGCACCGCACTTAACGCCGCCGACCAACTGCGCCTGGTGTATCAGCCGCGCATCGAGCTGAGCACGAATAGCTGCCGTGGGGCAGAGGCTCTGCTGCGTTGGCGCCACCCGCAGCTCGGTGAGGTTTCGCCGGTCGAGTTCATCCCCCTGATCGAGAACACCCCGCTGGCACGGCCGCTGACGGCCTGGGTAGTGAAAACGGCCATCGCCCAGGCGCAAGCCTGGCACCGACAGGGCCTGGCCATTGGCGTGTCGCTCAACGTCTCAGCCTGTAATTTGGATGAAGACGATTTTGCCGAGCGACTCCTGGCACTGATGGAGCAAGCTGACCTACCCATCTCGGCCATCGAGCTCGAGCTGACGGAAACTGCCCTGTTCGGTCAAGGCCGCGCAGCCTGGCAGCAGCTCAACAGGCTGATCGAGGCAGGCATTCGTATCGCCATCGACGACTTCGGTACCGGCTACAGCAGCCTGGCCTATCTGCAGGACCTCCCCGCCCACATCGTCAAGATCGACCGCTCCTTCATCAAGGGGGTCGACGCCATACCGCGCAGCCGAACCTTGGTGGAATCGATGCTGAGCATGGCGCACAACCTGGGCTACCGCGTGGTGGCCGAGGGGGTGGAGACACAGCAGACCTACGACTATCTGGAGTCGCTGGGCTGCCACGAGGCGCAAGGCTACCTGATGTCTCGTCCCCTGGAGGGGGGCGACTTCGAGCGCTGGTTGGCGTCGAGCAATCGTTGATCGTGGCGAAGCGCCCGGCAGGCGAACTGCCGGGCGCTTCGCTCAGGCCGGCATCGGTGCCGGCAGGGACGCTTGTTGCCGCATGCCGGGCAGTCTATCGGCCGCACCCTGAAGCTGGAACTCGCCGATGGCTGCATTCAGCGAGCCGGCCACGGCAGTGAGCTGTTCGGCCAGACGGTGCGCTTCACCCAAGGAGTGTGCCGAATGATGCAGTGACGATTGCATCTCGCTGACGCTGGCCTCGAGATCTTCGATGCCTTGATGTTGCTGCGAGGTGGCGCTGTCGATATCGGCCAGGCGTGAGGCCACGTCGCGGAACGCATTCAGCATCTGCTGCATGGTGCCGTCCACCTCCTGAGTCTGCGCTACGCCATGGCGTACGCTCTCGTCGGTCTGGCGTACCCGTTCACGTATACGCCCGGCGGTCTCGCTGGTGCGGCTAGCCAGCGTGCGCACTTCACTGGCCACCACGGCAAAGCCGCGACCGTGTTCGCCGGCCCTTGCGGCTTCCACCGAGGCGTTGAGTGCCAGCAGGTTGGTCTGGAAGGTGATGTCGTCGATTTCACCCAGCAGGCCGGCAATGCTGCGGGCATGGGACTCGAGTACCTGCATGGCGGCATGCAGCGCCGTGGCCTTCTCGCTGCCTTGGCGTGCGGCGCCTTCGGCCTCGCCGGCCAGTTGCCTGACCTGGGTGGCCTGATCGACGCTCTCGCGGGTAGTTGCGGCCATTTCGGTGGCCGCCGACGAGACCCGCTCCACCTGGGCACTGTTGTGGCTGGCCTGACTGCGCACGTCGTCATGAGCGCTGAACAGGCCTTCGCTCAGCACGTCCACCTGGGTGGCCGCCGCGCTCGCCTTGTGCAGGGTATCGGCGAGCTTCTGCTGCATACGTGCCATCGCGGCGATGGCGGGGCGGCCGAGCTGGGCTCGAGTGAACACCGTATCGAGCCGGCCGCTACCTGCGCGCTCGGCGAATTCACACACGCTGAGACTGTCGTCCAACATACTGCGCAACTCTCGGGCCAGATAGCCCAGCACTACGACCTGGGCCACCACGGCACCGGCGTGCATCAACAGGCATTCGAAGAGGCCCGCCGCCTCGCCATGGCTGCCCAGGCTCTGGTAAAGCTGCACATGGCCAAGGTGCTGCAGCCAGGTGAAAAGCACGTGGTGCACGGCGATGACCAGTCCACCGAAGGCGATCACGCGCCAGTCGCTGTAAAGGATAAGCACGGCCAGCATGATGAAGATACTGAAGTGCGCCTCGATCATGCCGCCGCTCTGTTCGATCAAGACCATCGAGAGGCCCATGAACAGCGCCGCCTTGGTGAAGCCGTTGACGATATGGCCGGGCCATTTCCACTGCACCAGGGCGGCAAGGGGAAAGGCAGTGACGCCGAAAACGAGAGCGACCCACAGCGTACCCGTGGCCAACCCGACGCCCAGGCACAGCAGCAGGAAGGCGGATGCGGGAAACCACATGATCTGATCGGTTCGCTGATGATGACGCGAGATACTGATGGCGGGTTGGGACATGGGAACTCCAGGAACGGGAAGCTAGTCGTTAGCAAACTTTGTATCTTGTTTTTCTTATGTATAACGTCTGTACAAAGATTGTCCCTACTGATATCGGCCGGGGCTCAGTCAACTTTAATGGCTCAGCAGGTAAACATCTTGATACAGGAAGAGAGGCGATTTACCTGCCACACTGGCTCGGAACCCAACGGAACGAGTCGTATCCTGATGAGCTGCAAACCGAAGAGATACTCATCGATATCTGGCCAGGGTCGGTCGCTGGTCGTCATGCTGCTGCTGGCGTTGCTGCTTGCAGGTTGTCAGACTCAGCCGCAGGAGCCCCCCGACGAGGACAAGGCGGCCATCGACCGTATGCTGGTATTGATCGACGAACGGCTCGACGTGGCACCGGTGGTGGCGCAAGCCAAATGGAACAGTGGTGCTCCCATCGAGGCGCCGGAGCGTGAGGCGGAGATTCTCGACCAGGTGGGAGAGGATGCCGAAGCTGCCGGGGTCGATGTCGACTTCGCGCGACGCTTTTTCGACAAGCAGTTCGAAGCCAGCAAGCAGATCCAGCGGCGTCTGCACCATGAATGGCTTCAGGAGGGGCGCTCACCTTTTGCCGACCCGCCCGATCTCGCCGAGGAGGTACGTCCGGTGCTCGACCGCCTGACGTCGCAGCTCATCGAGTCGCTGGCCGACATGCAGCGTATTGCCGAAGTAGAGGGAGCAGGGCGCTACCTCGAACGGCGCGCAGCGGAGCTGATCCAGGACGACTTCGACGGCGAGCCGCGCGACGTGGCCATCGAGCCGCTCAGGGAGCGCTTCGCGCCCTGACGCAGGGGATGGCTCAAAGCGTCCATGCCGTGGGGTGTTCCGCCCTGAGCACGCCCTGGTCGTCCCAGTCGTTCCAGCCGGCGAAGGGTATGGGCGCCTCTTCGTCGAGGCCTTCCAGCCGCCTTGCCCAGGCTGCCTTCTCGGCTTCCAGTCGTTCACGGAAGGCAGCCTCATTCTGATAGCTCAGCCCACCGCCCTGCACTCCATAGGTGACCTGAGGTGGCAACACGCTGACGCCGAGGTAGTAGAGCGAGTAGTGAATCGGCCACAGTAGGGCCACGATATGGCCGCTTCTGCCGTGGCGGGTGAAGGTCGGGGCCGGCGCGCCGGTGGTCACCGAGAGCATCGCCCTCTTCTCGGGAAAACGCCCGCGGTCGTAGCGCATCCGGCCGGAGTACAGCCCACCGTAGACGAACACCCGATCGAACCAGCCCTTGAGCATGGCCGGCTGGGCATGCCACCAAAGCGGGAACTGCAGGACCACCAGGTCGGCACGTTTCAGCCGCTCCACCTCGCGCTGCACGTCGGCTGGCAGGGCGCTGTCCTCGTAGGCGTGGCGCTGCTCGGTGAGAGGAAAGAAGATATCGGATTCGGCCCGCTCGGCGTAGTGAGCCGGCCCCTCCAGCGGATCGAAGCCTTCGGCATAGAGATCCGAGACTTCGACGCTGTAGCCCTGCTGCTTTAGGGTCATGACGGCAACATCCTTCAAGGCGCCGTTGAAGGAGCGCGGCTCGGGGTGGCAGAACACGATCAGGGCATGCCTTTCGGATCTATACATTCCAGGGCTCCGGTGCGTTGGCTACGAAAACATGCCTAAAGGCTATGCTGTGCTCTGACGAACTGAAATTCCCCAAAGATGACAATGAAGCTTGCATGAATGAACAGGTTTTGCACTGGGACGATCTGCGCGTGGTCCAGGCCATTGCCAAGGCCGGCTCGCTTGCCGGCGCTGGTCGGCGGCTTGGCGCCAGTCATGCAACGGTATTTCGGCGGCTGAACGCCATCGAAAGCCGCCTGGGCGTGGCGTTGTTCGAACGCTCGCGCTCGGGCTATGCGCCGACCGCGGCAGGTGAGGAGCTGGCCGCCGTGGCCGGGCGGGTCGAAGCTGAGGTGGTGGCCGCCGAGCGGCGTTTGGCAGGGCGTGACCTACGTCTCTCCGGCACCCTGCGCGTGACCACCACCGATACGCTGCTCGTGGGCTTGCTGTCGCCGATCTTTGCCGCTTTCCAGCGCGCGCATTCCGATATCGTGCTCGAGGTGGCGGTTTCCAACCAGCTGTTCAACCTATCCCAGCGCGACGCCGACGTGGCGGTGCGGCCCACACCCACGCCACCCGAACATCTGGTGGGGCGGCGAGTCGGCTCCATCGCTCAGGCCGTATATGCCCGTTCCGACGCTCCTGAGGCCTGGGTCGGCCCCGACCGTCACCTGGGCTATGCCGCGCTCGACGCCTGGATGACCACGAACGGAGCGAACGAGCGCTGCCGTTACCGCGTCGACACCATGCTCGGCATGCTGGCCGCCACCCGCGATGGGTTGGGCCGTGCCGTGCTGCCCTGCTACCTGGCCGACGTCGAGCCGGCGCTCGTGCGACTCGGCGAACCGATCCCCGAACTCGCCACCGACCTGTGGCTGCTGACCCACCCCGACCTGCGTCGGGTGGCGCGCATTCGTGCCTTCATGGCCTTCCTTGCCGAGGCGTTGACGTCCTGTGAACCCAGCCTGGCGGGCCAGGCAGCGCGGTATCCTCACTCGGGCAGCGCATAGGCCATGACGCTGTCGCCCAGGCTGGTTTCGGCCTGATGGGCGCCGCCGGCGGCGATCACCACGTACTGACGCCCCTCGTGCATGTAGGTCATCGGTGTCGCCTGGCCGCCTGCCGGCAGGCGCGCCTCCCACAGCATATTGCCGCTGGTGTTGTCGAAGCCGCGAATATAGTCGTCCATCGTGGCGCCGATGAAGGTCATACCGCCAGCGGTGGTGATCGGCCCGCCGCTGGTGGGCGCGCCCACGGTCATTTTCAGCCGTGCGGGAATGCCCCAGGGGCCCTGATCGAAGCTGGTGCCGATCGGGCGTGACCAGACCAGTTCGCCGGTGGCGATATCGGTAGCGCTGAGAAAGCCCCAGGGCGGCGCAGCGCAGGGCATGTCCAGCGGCGAGAGCCAGGCGCCGCGCTGTGCCGCTACCGGGGCGCCGAGCATGGGCTGGGCTTCCTGGTCGATATAGCTGGCATCCTCTTCGCCGATGGGGGCGATGTTGTCCATTTCGTCGGCTTCCTCGCGCGGGTAGAGCACCACGCGTGACGGCATGCGGTTGTTGTTGACGATCATCAGGCCACTTTCGAGATCGAAGGCGGCGCTGCCCCAGTTGATGCCGCCGAGAATTCCCGGGAACTGCAGCATGCCTCCCGGATGGTCGAGGGTCGGCGGAGTGAACATGCCCTCGTAGCGCATGCGCTCGTACTGAATACGGCAGTAGAGATGATCGACAGGGGTGGCACCCCAGGTGTGGGCGCCGCTGAAGTGCTCGACCTCCTGGCCGGGTATCGAGCCGAAGTTGGGCATGCCCGGCGAGAAGCGCTGCACCTCGGCCGTCCAGTCGCCCTCGATGGCGCCCTGGGGCGCCGGGCGCTCCTCGATGGGCAGCAGGGGCTCACCGGTCTCCCGGTCGAAGACGAATACCTGGCCGTACTTGGTCGCCTGAACCACGGCGGGGCGCGGTCCGTCGTCGGTGGGAAAGTCGATCAGCGCGGGCTGGGCGCCGAGGTCGTAGTCCCACAGGTCGTGCAGCACCGTGGTGAACTTCCAGCGCACTTCGCCGCTGTCGGCCTCCACCGCTACCAGCGTGGAGGTGAACTCATCCTCCTCGGGGCGGCGGTCGCCGCCGTACTGGTCGTTGGTTGGGTTGCCGGTGGGTAGATAGACCAGTCCCAGCGCTTCGTCCGCAGAGATCGCCGTCCACACGTTGGGTGTGCCGCGGGGATAGACCTCGTCTTCCGGTGGCTGCTGGTCCGGGGTGGTCCATACCGAGTCCCAGGTCCACTGCCATTCGCCGGTGACGGCGTCATAGGCGCGTACGGCGCCGGAAGGCGCATCGCGGCGCTGGTTGTCGGTGACCTGATGGCCCACCACGACGATACCGTTCACTACGGTCGGCCCTGAGGTGTTGGAGAGCAGCCCCAGCGCCTGCGGGTCCATGCGGTCGTTGAGATCCACCGTGCCGTCGTCGCCGAAGCTGCGGCAGATCGATCCGTCCTCGGCGTCCAGTGCCATCAGGCGACCGTCCAGCGTGCCCAGCAGCAGGCGACGAGGGCACTCTTCCACCGGCTCGGGGGCCTCGAAGTAGGCCACTGCGCGGCAGGTGGTCGAGAAGACATGCTCCTGAGCCTCCACCGCCACTTCCGGGTCGAAGTGCCACTGCTGCTCGCCGGTGCCGGGGTCCAAGGCAAAGACTTGATTGCTCTGGGTGCAGACGTAAAGGCTATTGCCGATCTTCAGCGGGGTGTTCTGGAAGGCATAGGGCGCTGCATCGCTGGGCGGCTCATCGCCGGTATTGAACTCCCAGGCCACCTCCAACTGATCGGCGTTGTGCGGCGTGATCTGGTCGGCCGGCGAGAAGCGCTGGGCCAGGTTGGTGCCGCCGTAGGCAACCCAGTCCGTGTCATCCGGGGCACTTTGTTGACGGTTCTCCTCGGCGGCCAGCGTGGTGGGAGCATCGGGGCCGGAGTCGAAGATGAGCCACAGCACCGCCCCGGCGTAGCCGACGATGATCAGCACGCCGAGCAGCGGGCCGGCGTAGGGCAGGGGAGGCTGGTAATAGCCGCGACGGTACAACACGGGCAGCAGCAACAGGGCGACAGCCAGCAGGCCGGCCATCAGCCCGGTACGTGCCAACAAATCGATATGCCAGACCGGCATCCACCCCTTGATGGCAATTTCCCACAGCGACCAGAGAAAGGTGCCTGCCACGGTAGCGGCATAGACCCACACCCCCGCTGGCAAACCGAGCAAGAGCATGACGGCAGCAATCAGCGTGGCTATACCGGCCAGGAGAAAATAGATCGTGCCGCCGAGGTAGAGCAGGTAAGCACCACCCAGCGACATGGCTAGGCCGAGCAGCAGCAGAACATAGGCTAGAACGGTGACGGCCCAGCCGGCCACACCTCGTGAGGAATGCGCATCCATGGCAATACCTGTGGTCAGGGGCGAGTAGGTCGGCCCGATTGGGGGGCTCGCTTAAAGCTAGGCCACATCGAGGATGACCGCCATGAGTGCACGACGATGCTCCAGTCCCAGCCACCAGTCGAAACGGTGGCCGGGCTCCACCTGTTCGAGCGCCAGCTCGGCACCACTTACTGCCTGCAGGACGGTTCTCTGGTCTTCGTGACCGATGGCGATTGAATCGTGACGCCTGGTTTGCAAGCTAAGTAATGGACTAGTCTCATGGCATTCGAATGCAGATGAAAGGAGTGCCGAGATGAAAGTCGTTACCTTGAAGAGCCCCGGCGGGCTGGACCAGCTGCAAGTCGTAGAGCGCGATGCGCCGGGCGAGCCGGGGCCGGGCGAGATCCGCGTGCGCACCCATGCCAGCTCGCTCAACTTCCACGACTATGCCGTGGTCGCCGGGATGATCCCTACCGAGGACGGTCGCATCCCCATGTCCGACGGGGCGGGCGTGGTCGAGGCGGTGGGCGAGGGCGTCGAGGAGTTCGTGGTTGGCGATGCGGTGGTCTCCACCTTCTTCCCCTACTGGCTCGACGGGCCGGCGCGGGTCGCCGACTTCAAGACCACGCCCGGCGACGGCATCGACGGCTACGCCCGCGAGCAGGTGGTTCGCCCGGTCACCTGGTTCACCCATGCACCCAAGGGCTACAGCCACGAAGAGGCCGCCACCCTGACCACGGCGGGGCTCACTGCCTGGCGCGCGCTGGTGGTGGACGGCAACCTCAAGGCCGGCGATACGGTGCTCACCCTGGGCACCGGCGGCGTTTCCATCTTCGCCCTGCAGTTCGCCAAGGCCATGGGCGCGCGGGTGATCTCCACTTCCTCCTCCGACGAGAAGATCGAGACGCTCAAGAAGCTCGGCGCCGACCACACCCTCAACTACAAGGCCGAGCCGGAGTGGGGCAAGAAGGTCCAGGCGCTGACCGACGGCCAGGGCGTCGACCACGTGATCGAAGTGGGCGGGCCTGGCACCCTGCCGCAATCCATCAACGCCGTGCGCATCGGCGGCCACATCGCCCTGATCGGCATCCTCACCGGGCGCGGTGGCGAGGTGCCTACCGCCAAGCTGATGGCCAAGCAGGCACGCCTGCAAGGGCTTATCGTCGGCAGCCGCATCCACCAGCAGGAGATGGTGCGCGGCATCGAGGCCAGCGGCGTGCGCCCGATCATCGACAGCAGCTTCGGGCTCGAGGAGATCGCCGACGCCTTCCGTCACGAGGAGTCGGGACGTCATTTCGGCAAGATCTGCCTGTCGTTCTAGGCTATGCCTGAAAACTGTCTGCGCTTGGTCATACGGCGTTAAAAATCAGCTCCCTGTCTGACCTTCGCTCGCCGACTTTTCAGACAAAGCCTAACCAGCTGAGGCGGTCGCCAACTGCTGCAGCGCTTTCTGAGTGGCTGCGTCCGCCGGAAAGAACGACTCGATGGCGAGCTCTTCCAGGGTGACGTCGAGCGGGGTGCCGAATACCGTGGTGGTACTCAGCAGCGACAGCATGCGGCCATCCGGCAGGGCCAGCTCCAGCGGCACGACGATGCCACCGTGGCGCGATGAGGCGCTGGCCAGATGGGGGCGGGCGCCGGCCGGTATCGGATACCCCTTCAGCTCCTCGCCGAGCGAGGCCAGCACCGGGTTGGCGGTCGTCTCGGCCTGGCGTGCCAGGCGCTCGAGTATATGGGCGCGCCATTCGCGGAAGTTGCCGATGCGCGGCGCGAGCCCGCGGGGATGCAGCGTGAGCCGCAGCACGTTGATCGGCGGCTTCAGCAGCTCGGCGTCGACGCCGTCTAGCAGGGCTTCGAGCGGGCGGTTGGCCATCAGCAAATGCCAGTGACGATCGACGGCTAGCGCCGGGTAGGGGGCGTGGCTCGCCAATAGGCGCTCGATCACCCCGCGGACCGTCTCGAGTTCAGGTGCATCGATGCCGCGCTCGCCGAAGGCGGGGGCAAAACCGGCGGCGAGCAGCAGCCGGTTGCGCTCGCGCAGGGGAACGACCAACTGCTCCGCCAGGCGCAGCAGCATCTCCCGGCTCGGCGTAGCGCGTCCGGACTCGACGAAGCTGAGGTGGCGCTGGGAGATGTCGGCCTCGGCGGCGAGCGTGAGCTGGCTCAGCCGCCGCCGCAGGCGCCACTCCTTCAACAGCTGCCCTGGGGTAGGGGAGTTCGTGGTCATGCAGCCAGATTAGCGCCAAGCGATATGCGTGGCTATTACCTCGCAGGTAATCGCCAGGCTGCGCCAGCGGGGCGAAGCTGTCGAGGCAAACCTACCACCGGAGCAACGCCATGACCGCCTACGCCATCGCCCGCCTGCAGGACGTCACCATGGGCCCTGAAATCGTCGAGTACCTGGAGAAGATCGATGCCACCCTTGCGCCCTACGGCGGCCGCTACCTGATCCACGGCGGCCCCACCGAGGTGCTGGAGGGCAGCTGGCAGGGCGATACGATCATGCTCGGCTTCCCCAGCCTGGAGCAGGCCCGGGCCTGGTATCGCTCCGAGGCCTACCGTCGCATCCTGCCTCTGCGTACCGCCAACGCCATGGGCGACGTGATCCTGGTCGAGGGCGTCGAGGAAGGGCATCGAGGCATCGACATTCTTGGTTAGATACTCCAGACGGTGTCAGCCTGGCCTTGTGGCCGAGGGCGCGAAATCCCCCGTATCTGCGTAATTCAGGCTGGCTATTCGCTGCGGCTTCTCCGACATTACGGCACATGGAGCCCGCTGCGTTCGCGGTGGGCATCGAGACTGCTTGTCGAGGGAACGAGAATGAAAAAGCGCTTTGCCATCTTGTTGGGATCGCTGGCCATCGTGCTGATGGGCTGTACCGCCATGGAGGGAGCGATGACGCACGACGAGCCGCTGGTGAACACCTACTGGAAGCTGACCCAGGTCGGCGCTGCGACGCCCGAGGCGGTGGACGACCAGCGCGAGGCGCATTTCGTGCTGCACACAGAGGAGAACCGCGTGGCGGGCTCTACCGGATGCAACCGCCTGGCAGGTAGCTACCAGTTGGACAACGACGCCCTTCACTTCGGCCCCTTGATCACCACACGCATGGCCTGCCTGCAAGGCGGCGAGACCGAGCAGGCCTTCCTGGCTGCACTGGAGGCGACAGCCACCTGGCAGATCCAAGGCCAGGCGCTGACCCTGCGCGATGCGTCAGGTGCAGCCGTGGCTCAGTTCGAGGCGGTGCATCTCTATTGAGCGATGACTAAACGCACGAATTCACCCTTGGCCCGGGTATAGGCTTCTCGATCCTCATGGTGCCGGGACGCCAGCTCGCGCTTGAGGGCGGCGTAGCGCTCGGCCAGGCGGGGTCGTACTCCTCCAACTGCACCGGCTCGTCAATGGCCTGCTGCAGCGACTGGGTTTCGTTCATGAACACTTCCTGTGGCAGAGGTATGCGTGACGCTAGCCGTATCGAGCTCATGCTGCTGGCGCAGTGCCCCGGGTGGATGGCCGTGGATGCGCTTGAAGGCGCGGCTGAAGGCGGCCGCACTGCCGTAGCCCAGGCGGTAGGCCACGGTTTCGATCGGCTGTCGTTCCCGGCCGATCCATTGGACCGCCAGGCGCATGCGCAGCTCGGTCACGTAGCGGTGTGGCGTCATGCCCGTTACCGCCAGGAAGCGTTCGGCGAACACCGAGCGCGAGCTGCCCATCTCGGCGGCGAGTTCGGCCACCGTCCAGTTGCGCCCCGGCTCGCGGTGCAGAGCGGCAATGACGCGGCCCAGGCGTGGGTCGCGCAGCGCCTCGATCCAGCCGGTGGCATCGCCGCAGCCGCACTCCACCCAGCCGCGCACGATGAAGGCGGCCATGACATCGGCGAGCCGCGCCAGGATGGCGGCGTAGCCCGCTCGTTCACTCCTCGCCTCGCGCTCCATGGCTTCGAGCATGGGCAGGATTTCAGGCTGGCGCTCGAGCAGGGTGCCGACGTACATGACTTCGGGCATTAGCGAAACCAGTGCGTGCATGCTGCCCAGATCGAACTCCATGCAGCCGCTGAAGGTCAGTGCACCTTCCTGGGTGCAGTTTTGCGGACAGGCGCGGATCGCGCTGACCGCCTCGCACAGCCTGGCGCTTTCGAAGGCGGTGATGTCCTGGGCCGGCTGGTCGGGTGTGGAGAGCAGAGCATGGGCGCCGCCGCGTGGCAGCAGCAGGGCATCGCCCGTCGAGAGGGTGTGGATGCTACCGCTTGGACTGCGTAGGTAAACGGGGCCTCGCGCCACGAAGTGGAACTGTGCCCACCCGGTCCGCGTGCCGAACTCGACTCCTAGAGGGGGCGAGAGCTGAATGCGGCGGTAGGCGAGGCCACGCAGACGCATGCCGAGTAGCAGTTCGCTTATCAGGTCGCTGGGCAGTTCCGGCTTGGGCATCTCGCATACCTCGCTGTTCGTTCTTGCGCGTCTTCAGATGATTCGGACGAATGATCAAGAATTAGGGAGTCTTTAATATAGAACGTCCGGATCGGCCGCTCTAGTCTTCTCGTTCCTGACGAACGCTTCTCTAAAAGGAGAACGAGCATGAACGAGTTGTCACAGCGGGCCAGGCCCGCTTGGGGGGCAGTCGTTTCGATGGCCCTGGGCGTTTTCGGGCTGGTCACGGCGGAATTCCTGCCTGCCAGCCTGCTCACGCCCATGGCAGAAGATCTTGGGATCACCGAGGGTATGGCGGGCCAGGCGGTGACGGTCACCGCCGCGGTGGCGCTGTTGACCAGCCTGCTGATCTCCACCGCCACCCGGCGCTTCGACCGGCGCCATGTCTTGCTGAGTTTTTCCATGCTGCTGGTGGCGTCGAACTTGATCGTGGCCTTCGCGCCCAACCTGACCATCCTGCTCTTCGGCCGTGTGCTGCTTGGGGTGGCCCTGGGTGGGTTCTGGACCATGTCGATCGCTACCATGATGCGTCTGGTGCCCGGTGACCTCGTGCCGCGGGGGCTGTCGATCATGTTCAGCGGGGTTTCCGCGGCCACTATCGCCGCGGCACCGCTGGGGAGCTACTTCGGCGATCTCGTAGGTTGGCGCGACGTGTTCCGCATGGCAGCGCTACTCGGGGTGTTGGCGCTGGCGGTACAGTTCATGACCCTGCCGCGCATGGCGCCGACCGGCCTGACCCGCCTGCGTACTCTGTTCGATGTGCTGATGCGGCCGCGAGTCGGTCTGGGCATGTTGGCTGCGGCACTGGTATTCACCGGCCATTTCGCCTTCTTCACCTATATTCGGCCGTTCCTCGAAACCGTGACCGGGGTTGGCGTCAACGGCGTGGCCACCATTCTGTTGGGCTTCGGTGTGGCCAATTTCCTCGGTAATTATCTGGGCGGCTGGATGGTCGAGCGCAGCCTGCGCCTGACCATGATCTTGATGCCGCTGTTGATGGGAACGCTGGGCATCTCACTGGTACTGCTGGAAAGTACGCCGGCCACCGATGCAGCGCTGGTGGCGCTGTGGGGGCTGGCCTTCGGCGCCATTCCGGTGGCGTGGTCGACCTGGCTCACCCGCACGGTTCCTGATGAGGCCGAAAGCGCCAGCGGTTTGCTGGTGGCGGCCATCAACCTGGCGATCGCCACAGGCGCTGCCGTGGGCGGCCTCATCTTCGATCTGGGCGGTGCGCTCAACGTATTCGCCGCCAGCGCTGCCCTGCTGTTGCTGGCAGCGCTGATGATCCTGGCGGGCGTGAGAACGAGGCCGCTGGTCACCGCCTGATGCATAGGCCTTGCCTAAATCAGGATTCGTTCAAAAAACGCGGCCCGCTTCGGTGGGCTGCGTTTTTTGCCATTTCTCTCATACGCTGTTAGCGTGGGAGTACAGAAGAACCAACAATGGAGCAAGCGACATGGATTCCGCCGTCAACACCATCGTGGGCCAGGCCCTGGTCATGCAGCAGGCTCAAGCCGCGCAGCAGGTGCAGCTCGAAATCTACAGGGAAGCCCTGGACATGCAGAAGGATCAGGTCGCTGCCCTCATGGCTTCGGCTTCTCTGCAGCCGCAGCTGGCAAGCGACGGCATGCTTGGCACGCTGATCAATACCTACGCTTGAGCTTCATTCGCAGGCTTGCCAGCTCAAGCCTGCCTCTCCAGAGCCCACCTCACCGCCTCTTCGGCGTGAATGGCCGTGGTGTCGTAGAGCGGCACTGCGGTATGGCTCTGCTGCACCAGCAGGGCGATTTCGGTACAGCCGAGGATCACCGCCTCAGCGCCCCGTTCGTGTAGCGATTCGATGATTTCCAGATAGCGCTCCCGCGAGGTCTCTTTCACCTGGCCAAGGCATAGCTCGGTATAGATCACCTCGTGCACGAGGTCGCACTGAGCTTCGTCGGGTACCAGCACCTCGATGCCGAAGCCTTCGGCAATACGCCCCTTGTAGAAGTCCTGCTCCATGGTGAAGCGGGTGCCGAGCAGGCCGACGCGGCGGATGCCGTCATCGACCAGGCGCTGCGCCGTGGCATCGGCAATGTGCAGCAGCGGAATCGAGACCGCCTCGGCAATCTGCGGGGCGACCTTGTGCATGGTGTTGGTGCCGATCAGCAGGAAATCCGCACCGCCGGCTTCCACGCTGCAGGCGGCTCGGCACAGGATCTCGGCGGTGGCATCCCAGTCGCCGGCGTGCTGCAGCCGCTCGATCTCGGCGAAATCGACGCTGTACAGGCATAGCTTGGCCGAGTGCAGCCCGCCGAGGACAGCCTTCACTCCTTCGTTGAGTGCACGGTAGTAGCTCACGGTGGATTCCCAGCTCATGCCGCCGAGCAGGCCGATGGTCTTCATGGTCATGCGTTCCCTCTGGTTGTCGTTATTCCAGTCTCGCTTGCCGTGCCGCTATGTCTCGTACTCGTCGTGACGGCGGTTCCATACGTAGGGTGGCGTTTGCGGCCATCCCGGCGGCGAGTCTTCCCAGTTCTCCTGGCGGCCGTAGGGCGTCAGGTCCAGGTAGGTCCACAGGCTGCCCAGGTACTCCACGCCGCGCTTGCCGTTGAAGTAGGTGCGAAAGACCCGTTCGCCGTCACGCAGGAATACGCTGATGCCATGGCGTTCGCCACGGTCGGTGTCGGGAGCGTGGCAGTTGCAGCTCGTCACGCCCATGTCCCTGTTGAAATCGCTTCCTAGAGATGAATACCACGTGGGGTGCTGCCAGCCCATGCGCGTCTGGTAGCGCTGGAGTTTTTCCAATGGTGCCCGGGATACCAGCACCAGGTTGGTGTCGCGGGCATGCAGGTGGGCGGGGTGGGTCATTGCATCCACCACCCAGGAGCAGCCGTCGCAGCCGGCCTCCCACTCGGGGCCGAACATGAAATGGTAGACGATCAACTGCCGGCGCCCCTCGAACAGGTCGAGCAGGCTGGCCGTCCCGCCTGGCCCGTCGAAGGCGTAATCGGCACGCACTTCGACCATCGGCAGACGGCGGCGGGCGGCACTGAGCCTGTCGCGCTCACGCGTGTGCGCCTTCTCTCGGACGATCTGTTCTTCCAGGGCGGCACGCCACTGCTCTTCAGAAACCACGGGGGGCAGGGTGGTCGAGGCCATCATCGTACCTCTCCTTTCAGGTCAGGTTGGGCGGCTCCCAGATTGAGTTGCCAGGAGACGCCGAAGCGGTCGTTGAGCCAGGCGAAACGCGTGCTGAAACCGTAGTCGTCCGCTGGCATCAGCATCTGGCCCTGTTCCGACAGCTGCTCGAGAAGCCGTTCGAACTCATCGCGGCTTTCGCACTCGACGAATAGCGATATCGAAGGCGTAAAGCTGAAGGGGTGCGTTATGTGGCTATCGATGCAGGTGTAGTGTCGGCCGGCCAGGGTGAATTCGGCCTGCTTGACGCTGCCCTCCCTGCCAGTTTCCTCGGGGCCGTAGCGCTCGAGCCGGACGATGTCGGAATCGTCGAACAGCGCGACGTAGAAGCGCATGGCCTGCTCGGCATTGCCTTCGAACATCAGCTGCGGGGCGACATGATGCGGCATCGGTACTCCTCCTCGAGGCGTTCGAAGGTAGGCCAGAAAGGGGCAGGGGTATGGCCCTGCAGCACGCCTTCCAGCACGGTGAGATGGGTGTGCCAGCCACCGGCGACGTTGACCATGGTGCCGTCATCGGCAAGGCGGCGATGCGTCACGACCAGACGTACCTGATCGCCGGCCTCGCTGAGTTCGAAGGTGACCTCCGACGGGGCTTCGTTGCCCCCGCCCCAGGTCCAGGCAATCAGGTGGGGCGGTTCGCAGCGCAGCACCTGGTGCTGCGTCGTGAAGCGGCCGTCGTACTGGCGAAAGCGCTCCGTGGGCGGCGTGTTGTCGGGCGTCAGTTCGCTATTGTGGAAGTGCAGCGCGAAGGCGCTGCCTGCACGCGGTTCCATGGCGCCGGGGGCGAGCCACTGGCCACGCTTGTCGGATTCGGTGAGGTAGGCCCAGACCCGCTCGATGGGACCAGGCAGCAGACGTTCGAAGCGGATGCTCTCTTCGGCGATCTTCGCGCCATAGCCGGTGTCATCCATCTCGCCTCTCCTCCTTCGTCGATTCGGCGTCAGCCTTCAGCGCTGCTTCCAGTGTGTTCAGCCGCTGGTTCCAGAAGCCTTCGTAGAAGCTCAGCCACTGTTCCGCTACCGCCAGCGGCCCCGGTTGCAGCCGACAGTAGTGGGCGCGCCCTTCAATGCGCCGCTCCACCAGCCCGGCTTGCTCCAGCACGCGCACGTGCTTGGAAACTGCTGCCAGCGAGATGGGGAACGGCTCGGCCAGCTCGCCGACCTTGCGCTCACCGGCTGCCAAGCGCTCGAGCAGCAGGCGGCGGGTGGGATCGGCCAGGGCGTGGAAGACCCGGTCCAGATGCGTTTCGTCATATTCAACCATAGGGTTTTATATAGGCTCGCAGTCATGCATTGTCAACCATGCGGTTGAATATTGGATGTGAGCAGCTACACCATTGCCGAGGACTATGAATGCGATTGAATATTCCAAGCTTTACCTGAAGTTAGCTTGAGGTCTTAGCCTGCGCTACAGGGTTGCCCTTGATAGAAGTTACCTTGAGAAAAAAGGAGAACGCCATGCAGGCTGTCACGACCGCTCGACCACTTCACGAATCGGCTCGCTGGGAAACGCGGGCACTCGATCTCGATGCCTACCTGGCTCGTATCGATTACCGGGGGCCCGTGACGGCCAGCTTGGAGACATTGAAGGCTCTCCAGAAGGCGCACCTTGCCGCGGTGCCGTTCGAGAATCTCGAGATCGTCACCGGCGGCGAGATCCGCATCGACCTGGAAAGCCTTCAGGACAAGCTGGTACGGCGCTGGCGCGGCGGCTATTGCCATGAGCAGAACACCCTGTTTGCCTCGGTGCTGGACCGGCTTGGCTTCGAGGTCGCCGGGCGCAACGCGAGAATGCTGATGGGTGACGACGAGAACATTCTCACTCCTCTCGGCCACACGATGCTGGTAGTGAAGGTGGCGGGCGATGACTGGCTGGTCGATGTCGGCGTCGGCAATGTCGGGCCGCGTGAGCCGATCCTGCTCGAGGCGGGCCGTGAGGTGAGCCATGGCCATTGGGAGTATCGCCTGGAGCGCACGCCGCTGGGATTGTGGCTGCTGCGCCACAAGCGCAACGGTGAGTGGTTCAACATCTATCAGTTCAGTGACGAACCCTGCTACCGTGCCGATTCCGGCGAATACAACTACCTAGCGTCACATCATCCCGCATCGCCATTCGTGCGGCGAATCGTGGCTCAGCACAACGGCGCAGAGGTACGGCTTGCGCTCACCGATCTCGAGCTCAAGATCTTCCGCCCAGGCCGGGAGCCGGAGCTGCAGCGGATCGCGGCCGGTGAGCTGCCCCTCGTGCTGCGCGAGCGCTTCGGCCTGGCGCTGACCCCGGAGCAGGAGCGCGCACTGCTGCGGCGAGCCGGGGCGCTCGCCGAGACCTCCTCCGAGGGCGAGCAGCTCGGAACCTGAGGAAGTGGCTAGAGATGAGTCTCTAGAAGCGCGCATCGCCAATTGCCGGCATCACCACCTCTTTCACATAGGCACTGGGCGACAGCGTCACCAGGGTACGCATCAGCTGTACCACGTCGTGCATGGGAATGAGTTCACCATTACCGCGCCGGGCCGCGCGTTCGACAGGCACGGCCAGGTCGTCCTCGGTGTTGAGGTAACCTAGCTGCAGGCAGGTCACCGCCAGGCGCTGTTCGCGAAAGCCCTCGCGCAGCGCCTCGGCGATGCCGCGCAGGGCGTGCTTGGTGGCGCCGAAGGCGACCTCCGGCCGGCCGTGGCCGGGTAGGGCGGATGTCGAGCCGGTCAGTACGATGCGTGGCGAGGAGGAGCGCAGCAGCGCAGGGAGCAGCGCCTGGATCAGCAGAATGGCAGCGCTGACGTTGACCGTGACGATGCGCTGGATCTCCGCCGGGCTGTCATTCAGGAAGCGATAGTCCGCTTCGAAGGCTCGAGTTTCCCACAGCCCCAGATTATAGATCAGCAAGTCCAGCCCACTTTCCGCCACGGCCTCGGCCACACTGGCGGCCGCTCGTTCGGGTGATGCCAGATCGGCTTCGATCCAGTCGATCTCAAGACCGGTGCGCACGGGCAGAGGTGAAGGGCTGCGGCGCGAAACGCCGATCAGACGGTCGCCTTTCTCGCCCAGCCCCTCGATGAAAGCCCGTCCCAGCCCCTGACTTGCTCCCACGACCATGATACGCATGCTTTTTTCCTCGCTGTGGTGGCGTTGCATGCACCCTACGACCTCAAGCGTGGCTGAGGTCAAGACGTCGCCCCGTCACGTGCTGCCTTGCGCTGCTCCCGGCGTTGCTCCAGCGCCTGCTCGGCGTCCGCTTTCAGCGGCAGGTGCGAGGCCCACAGAATGTCGTCGCGCCGATGATTCATGTCGTCGAGCATGTGGTCGTCGTGGGACAGCAGGGGCAGGTAACGCTGACGAAATCTCCGCCGTTGCAGGTAACGGTTCAGCAGGGTCTCTATGGCATGAATCAGCCCCAGCGGAGGCATGGCCGGCATGTAGAAGTCCGGCTGGGGCGGTGATGTCGGCCGCTGCTCCTCCTTTTGGCTGGGCCTGTAAATCGGTTCGTACCGGCTCATGATGCACCTCCTTGCCGGCAGCTGCATGGTTGCGGCTGCCGCGTCTTCTCGGATGAAAGGAGGGTCGCGACCTCGTGTCAGTGAGTTTCAGGCACGCCAATGGATCAATCCAGCGAATAAGACTACAGTCATGGTTAAGATAAATTGAAAGGTGCGCCATGAATCAGATGCCCAGTACGACCATGCCACTGCTCGATACCGATGTGCTGCGTACGTTCGTGGCCATTGCCGAGTGCGGCAGTTTCACCCGCGCCGCGCGCCAGGTTTTTCGTACACCCTCAGCGCTCAGCATGCAGATCAAGCGGCTGGAAGAAACGCTGGGCCATGCACTGTTCGTCCGCGAGGCGAGACAGGTGCGCCTGACCTCGGAAGGCGAGCTGCTGTTGGGCTATGGGCGGCGCTTGCTCAAGCTCAACGAGGAGGCAGTCACTCAGTTCCTGGCGCCCAGCGTGGCGGGTCGGCTGGGCTTCGGCACCACCGACGATGTGGGCACTCGCATCCTGCCCGGTGTGCTGTCACAGTTCGCTCGCTCGCATCCAGCGGTTCAGGTCGATGTAGTGGTGGGCAGCAGCCGTGACATGCTGGGCCGGTTGGAAGCGGGTGAACTCGATTTGATACTGATGACCGCCGGAAATCCGGGTCAGCAGATACACGGCGAGATCGTACACCACGAGCCGCTGGTGTGGGCGGGGCGTGAGGGGGGAATTGCCGCCCAGCGATCGCCGCTGCCGGTAGCGCTTGCACAGCACGGCTGCGCTTGGCGAGGCATGGCGCTGGAAGCGCTGGACCGTGCCGGCATTAGCTACCGTATCGCCTATTCATGCGAGCACTGTGCAGGCCAGGAGGCGGCCATGCTTGCCGACCTGGCGGTGGCGCCCTTTCCGTTGAGCCTGGTGCGCCCACCGCTGCGGCGCATCGCTTCGAATCTGTTGCCGCCGTTAGGGGAATATCAGCTGGCGCTTGTCAGGCGGCCAGGAGCCGATCAGGCCTGTGAAGCGCTGGCAGGGCATGTCATGGCGGTGTTCCGGGAGCTATGACATGCCCCTCGTGACGGTTCAGCCTCGCTCGGCACGGATTCGGTTGAGCTGGCGTTTGATTTCCGCGCGCTCCAGGATCAAGAGATCCAGAAGCTCGTCTCGCTGGTTACGGCTCAGCCCTTCATCGCTCATCAGGCCGTCGAGCAGGGTCTCGATATCGGTTTCTTGTTGGGTTTTGGGAACGGCAACGGTGCTGGGGATCAGGGAAACGAACATGGGCGCGTACCTCCACTAACTACCCTGGGTATGACGGTTTGTAGTTGTCAGGGCTTTCTTTGTAGTTGTCAGGGCTTTCTCGAACTCGTTGTCATTGCATGGTGGAACTGCGCTGCGGGCCGAGTCAAATTCGCAAGCGCTAGAACCATGCCGTTTCACGCATTGTGATCAAAAAATCGCCAACTAGCCTAACGTGTCTGTTGTCACCCCACGCTCACTCTGCCGTGGACTATTTGGGCCGGTAGAACAAGAATGCATCAGTCTCCGCCGTGAGCAGGAACACGTTTGCCCAGTGGGGGTGAACGGTACGGTCATGGAAGTAGAGGGCACCTTCGGTATGGTCGAATAGTTCCTGATTCAACGCCTGGCGTGCCACCTCTTTAGCCACTTGGTAAGCATCGTCCTCTACCACCTCATTGGGGCGGCCATTGCACCACCAGGAGAACTGGCAGGGGCCATGCTCCGATCCCTGGGTCACCACCTCGCAGACAGTATTGGGGTAGCGCTGGCTGGCGACACGGTTGATCACCACATTGGCAACCGACTCCATGTCGAGGCCGGGCACTCCCTTGGCTTCCCAGTAGATCGTACGTGCCAGACAGGTGAGCGGTTCCTCCAGCGGGTCGCTGCCTGCCGGATCCACCAACTGCACTTCACGTTCGCCGATCGGTTCGACTGGCCCGTTCACCTGCACGTCGGGGGCCGCGACCTGCTCCAGCACGGCGGCCTTGCGAACCACCACCTCGACTTGCAGCTCGGTCTCGGCCAAGGCTGCTGAAGCGAGGGTTAGTGACAGGAGAAGCCAAGCGGCGAGCGAAAGAATGGGCATCGAAGAACCTTTTTATGTCGTTATGGTTCGGTTCTATAGCTTGTAAAGGCAATGTGACGAGTATAGTCGCCCGAAAGCCCCGGCTGTCGGGGTCTCGGCATGGTTTTCATGCTACGGAAGGGAACAACCGCTTTGGTACCCACCACAGGAAAAACGCCATACCAACGAGTTCCACCAATGACTGGAACACGATGGCGACCACAGCCAGCTCATAGGAAGCAGGAAGGGCAAGAGCCAGGGGCAGCACGACGAAAGAGTTGCGTGTGCCCAGGCTGAATGCGAGCACGCGACCCTGGGCAATGGGTAGCTTGAAGGCGCGGGCGAGTAGGCGAGCCAGCAGCGCAGCGGCGATCAGAAAAGCGGAAAAGGCCAGCAGCAACCCGCCGAGGATTGGCAGCGAAGCGGTGACGACACCCACCTGGGTACAGGCTATCGAGAACACCACCAAGGCCAATAGCGGCACCGGCAGCCACCCCAGCCGCTCGACGCCGGCGGTACGGCGTGGGCTGCCCTGGGCCCACTTCTCGGTAGTGAAGGCCAGCAGCAGTGGCAGTACGATCAGCCCGGCAAAGGCCAGTAATAGCTCACGCTGTACGATGGCTGTCAGAACGCTCTGATCCATGAACAGCCACAGGTACAAGGGCAGCAGCACGAGCTGAAGCAGCAGGCTGATCGGCGAGAAGGCGACGGCATGCTGCGCCTTGCCCCCGCCCAGGTGGGAGAAAGTGATGAACCAATCCGTGCACGGCACCAGCAGTACCAGCAGTACGCCCAGGCGCACCGCCGGCTCGGCGGCGAACAGGCTGGCTAACCCCCAGGCGATGAGCGGCAACAGCAGGAAGTTGCCCATCACCGCGGCGGCCATGAAGCGCGTATCGCGCCATGCAGTTCCCAGCTGCGTCAGCGGTACCTGGGTGAAGGTGACGAAGAGTAGCGTTCCCACTAGCGGCCACAGCAGCGCTTCCAGCACGCCAATCTGGCCAGGCAGCACCGTGCCCAGGGCCAGGCCTATGGCGATGGCTGCCAGATAGGCCAGCACCTGGTATTTCTCGAGCGCTTGACGTGTCAAAGCAGAGAACTCTCAGGGGCTGGGGACACGTTCATCTTCACGCAGAGTCAAGACCTCATAGCCATCCGCCGTCACTGCGATCGTATGTTCCCACTGGGCCGAGAGCATCTTGTCGCTGGTCACCACGGTCCAGCCGTCGCGCTTCGTTTTAACCTTGGCCTTGCCTTGATTGATCATCGGCTCGATGGTGAAGGTCATGCCTTCTTGCAGCACCAGGCCTTGCCCAGGCTGCCCGTAATGCAGTACCTGGGGTTCCTCGTGCATCTCTCTGCCGATGCCGTGTCCGCAGTAGTCCTGGACCACTGAGTAGCCATAGGTAGTGGCATGCTGCTGGATCGCAAAGCCGACATCGCCGAGAGTCGCACCAGGTTTCACGGCTCTGATGCCCTGCCACATGGCCTCGTACGTGGCATCCACCAGGCGCTTCGCGGCCAGTGAAACGGCACCGATCATGTACATCTTGCTGGAGTCGGCGATGAAGCCATTCTTCTCGAGGGTGATGTCGACATTGACGATATCGCCGGACTTGAGAAGCTTCGTTGGCGATGGCATGCCATGGCAGACAACGTGATTCAAGGAGGTATTGAGAACGAAGGGGAAACCGTATTGCCCCTTGCTGGAGGGGCGGGCCTGCAGGGTATGGGTAATGTGCTCCTCCGCCCAATCATTGATCTGCATGGTCGACACGCCAGCCTCGATATGGGCATCGAGGTAGGTGAATACCGAGGCGAGCAATCGCCCCGACTGGCGCATCAGTTCGAGCTCCTCGGGCTCCTTGATGACTACCTCATCCATGAATGACCTGCTGTACATTCACCGAGGCAGCTTTCAACTGCTCCCGCATGATGTCCTGGAACGTCATCTCGGGGTGGGTCTCGGCGAGCATGCCAATCTTTATCCAATACTCGGCCTGAGCGTTGATGGAGCGGAGCATGGGCCCGCTGGCCTTGCGGATCTCATCATGCAGCTCATCGCTGATCTTTACGATTCCCATGGAGTCACCTATATACGTTTAATATATGAATCGTATATTGAGGGGTGGTGGCATTCAAGCAGCAGCTTCAGACCAGTGAAATTGACCTGCAGGACATGTTGGCATCGTGACGACTGGAAACGTCATGTCGACAGTGCTTTCGTATTGTCTCTGGGCTAGAAGCGTGAGATGTGATGACGGCGCGTGGCAAGATAGCGCTTGCCGCTTTTCAGCACGACCTTCAGGAGCCTAGCCATGATCACCCTGCATCACTGTGTCAGTGCCCGCTCGTTTCGTCCCCTTTGGTTGCTCGAGGAGATCGGGGTGCCCTATGAACTGGTGATGCACGATTTTCCGCCACGGGTACGCGACGAAGCCTTTCTCGAGATCAATCCGCTGGGTACGGTTCCGGCGCTGTTCGACGACATGGTAGCGATGACCGAATCGGCGGCCATCTGTCAGTATCTCGCCGGGCGTCATCCCGAGGCGGGCCTTGAGGTAGCGCCGAACGACCCTGCCTACGGCGACTATCTCAACTTTCTGCACTTCGGCGAAGCGACGCTGACGTTTCCCCAGACCCTGGTGCTGCGCTATGGCCGCTTCGAGCCCGAGGAGCGTCGATCGCCCCAAGTGGTTGAGGATTATTCGCGCTGGTTCCTCTCCCGTCTGCGCACCCTGGAGCCGCGCCTGGAGCGCGAGCCGTTCGTTTGTGCCGGGCGTTTCACCGCGGCCGACGTGTCGGTGGGCTATGCGCTACTGCTGGCCAGCCACATCGGCCTGGATGAGCGTTTCAAGCCCGCCGTGGCGGCCTACTGGCAACGCCTGCAGGAGCGCGAAGCTTTCCAGCGTGCCAAAACCGCCGAGCGCGAGGCGGCCTTGGCTCAGGGCGTTTCCCACAAGGCGGCCATGGACATGCTGGGCTGAGCGTCAGGCGCTACTCATTCGCTCTTCGACGCAGCTCGGGCACGACCAGCATAGCCAGGGTCAGGGCGGTGATCGGCAGCACGAAATAGAGCATCAGGGCACTGAAACCGGCCAGTGCGTCGTGGTGGGTGGCAGCCAGCACCAGATAGGCGGTATAGGCCACGTAGTAACCCAGCAGCACGGCCCCTTCCCAGCGATTGATGGCGCTGGCGGTGAAGCAGATCGGCAGGCAGGCGGCGGCCACCGCTATCATCACCGGCAGGTCGAGGCTGAGCATGGCCTGGGTTACGGCGATGCCGGCGGGAGCGATCAGGGCGGTGAGGCCCAGCACGCCGAGCAAATTGAAGATGTTGCTGCCTACCACGTTACCCACGGCAATCTCCCGCTGGCCGCGCAGGGCAGCAATGATCGAAGTCACAACCTCGGGCAGCGAGGTGCCTGCCGCCACCAGGGTCAGCCCGATCACTTGATCGCTGACCCCGAACCAGCCGGCCATGACCACGGCCGAGTCGACGAACAGACGTGAGCCGGCCACCAGCATGGCAAGCCCGCCGATGACGTAGAGCGCGTCATGCCATCCGGGGCGGGCCAGTGCCTCGCTGTTGGCCGCCGACTCGTCGCTGGCCGTCTGGCGTTTACCTTGCCACAGCAAGAAGACGGTGTAGACCACCAGGCCAAGGACCAATAGCCCACCGTCGAGTCGCCCGACGCTGCCATCCAGTGCCAGCACCAGCACTACTACGGAAAGCACGATCATCAGGGGGATATCCAGACGGATCAGCTGCTGGGCCACCGCCAGCGGCACGATCAGTGCCGAGACTCCCAAGATGAACAATACGTTGAAGATGTTGCTGCCCACCACGTTGCCCATGGCGATGCCCGTCTGGCCATCCAGAGCGGCCTTGAGACTGACCACGAGCTCCGGTGCGCTGGTGCCGAAAGCCACCACCGTGAGCCCGATCACGAGTGGCGGAATTCCCAATCGCGCCGCCAGGCGCGATGCACCTTTCACCAGGCCCTCTGCGCCCATAATCAGCAGCACCAGACCGAGGGCCAACAGCAGTAGCGTCACCATTCAGAAGTTCCATGCCGTTAGGGTAGGGAGGGATGTAGTTCGTGCAAGCTGGCAATGGTATGAGGGAAACTCAGGCCGCCGGCGCCGCCAGGCTCATCACCCGTGAGGTGAGCGTGGCCGTGTCGAGCATCAGCATGGTTTCCTGTTCGCCATCCAGGGTGGCGACACGCTTGCCGCGGTCGATCCACGCTGCCGAGCGGCCACCGCCAGTCGCTCCATCGCAGGGCCCCACGCAGTTGGCCATCAGGATCGTCATGGCGTGTTCGCGGGCGAAGGTGGCGTAGTAGGCATAGGCTTCGTCCATTCCCGGGGCGAATTTGGCCACGCTGGCCAAGTAGACGTCCGCTCCCAGGCTTGCCGCCATGGCGACATGGTCGGGCAGCAGCGATTCGTAGCAGATCGCCAGCGCGATACGGTGCTCGCGGGTTTCGATCACCATCGGCTTCTCGCCGGACGAGAAGTAGGGCAGTTCATCATCGTGGAGCCGCTGTTTGGCATAGGCGTGGCGACCCGTGTGGGGCTGGAACGTCACCATGCCTATCCGCGGCTTTTGCGAGGTAACCAGCGGCAGGCCTACACCGATCACGATACCGTGGGCATCGCTCAAGCGCTGGAACACGTCCAGACGCGGGTCCTCCTCGTGGGTGGCCAGTCCCTTGGCCAGCGTCGGCTCGTAGCCGGTCAGCGAGAGCTCGGGGAAGAAGATCAGTTCGGCATCCTGCGAAGCTGCCAGCTCGACGAACTCGACATGGCGTGCCACGTTCCCTTCGATATCGCCCGTTATCGAGGCGTACTGCACCGCGCACAGCTTCATCGGCCCGCTCCCTCTCGCCTGGCTCTCAGATAAGCGTACGCTATTTTTCGAATCCACCCCAGCGGCCGGCCATCGATAGCGGCAAGCCCCAAGCCGATCAAGCCCATCCCGACAAGGTGCCTTGGCTCGAGCCGTTCGTCCAGGAAGAGAAAACCCAGCAGAATGGCGCTGGCCGGGATCAGGAAGGTGACCAACAGCAGGTTGGTTGCCCCCGCAGTGGCCAACAGGCGGAAGTAAATCAGGTATGCCAGCGTGGTGGAGAACAGCGCTAGGCCGAAGACGGCCGACCAGATCTCCAGGCCCGGCCAGGGCTGTTGCCAGAAGCGCTCCACTATCAAGGCCGAGGGCAAGAGCACCATCGCCGAGGCCGTGACCTGGCCGCACGCGGTAACCAACGGCGAGCAGCCAAGAGAGCGAAAGCGGCGCCCGAAAACCCCGGCAAAAGCATAGGAGAGGGCGCCAGCCAGCACGGCGGCCTGGGCCCACGAGCGGTTGGCTGAACCTTCATGTACTTCCAGACCGAGCATGTAGGCAACACCGAGGAAGCCGATCACCACTCCCGTTAAGCGGCCCAGGGTGAAGGGCTCGTCGCGGGTCAGGAAGTGCGCCACCACGATGGTGAAAAAGGGGGTGCTGGCATTGAGAATCGAGGCCAAGCCGCTGGCGATATGCCCCTGCCCCCAGGCGATGAGAGTAAAGGGAATCATGTTGTTGAGCAGGCCCATGGCGAAGAAGGCCGTCCATAGCTTCGGGTCCCACGGCATACGCTGGCCCAGCAGCAGAATCAGCGCGTGCAGCGCCAGCGCCGCCAGCCCCACACGCAGCGCCACGATGGTGAGCGGCCCCAGCTCCTCGACCGCCACCCCCACGAAGAAGAAGGAGCCGCCCCACAATACCGACAAGGTCACCAGGAGCGCCCACTCAAGCGGGCCCATGGTGCGATTGATCTTGTTCATCGACTGCCACTCCGGTTGGTAGTTGATGCCAACCTAGGGCAGCAGGGTGATGAGGGAACTCCGCTTCTTGCGCTGGAAGTGGGAAGGGCAAGCAGTGGATGCCGCAACCCCAATAAAGCCTGGCGAGGGTGGCCCCAGCCAGGCGTTTCGGTTCTCTCAGGGACAGCTCAGCGCTTACGTAGCTTGGCCAGTTCGCTCTCGGCAACGTCGACTCTCACGGTGCCTTTCTGTACCAGCAGGTCGGCGATGACGGCCACTTCATCCCCCTGGGCACCGGCCATCAGGGCGATGTTCTTGGCGTGCAGCGCCATGTGGCCCTTCTGGATACCGGTGGTGGCCAGGGCCTTCATGGCGGCAAAGTTCTGTGCCAGGCCCACCGCCACGATGATGCGACCGAGGCGTTCGGCCCGGGTCACGCCGAGGATCTCCAGGCAGTAGCGTGCGGTGGGATGAGCGCGGGTGGCGCCGCCGATCAGGCCGACCGGCATCGGCATCTCCAGCGTACCGGTGAGATTGCCTTCGGCGTCTTGCTCCCAATGAGTCAGCGAGCGGTAGCGGCCGGTGCGCGCCGCATAGGCGTGAGCGCCGGCTTCCACAGCGCGGGTGTCATTGCCGGTGGCCAGCACCACGGCGCTCACCCCATTCATGATGCCCTTGTTGTGAGTGGCCGCCCGGTAAGGGTCCTGGTCGGCGAAGCGGTAGGCGGAGAGCATACCGTCGCGCACCTCCTCGCCACCTATCTGGTCCAGTCGCCAGGTGGCTCGGGCCCGCACCAGGCGCCGGTCCGCCAGGTTGGAGAGAATGCGCAGCCGGCTCTTGCCGCCGCTCCATTCCGCCAGCGAGGGTGCCACCGCCTCGGCCATGGAATTCACCGCGTTGGCCCCCATGGCGTCGCGCACGTCCACGAGCAGGTGCACGATCAGCATGTCTTCCAGCACGCGGACCTCGAGATCGCGGAAGCCACCGCCGTGCTTGACCAGTACGGGGTCTGTGGCATCGCAGATCTGGCGGATCTGCTCGCGCGCCTCCAGCAACTTGAGGCGGGCGAACTCCGGGTTGGGCACCTCGACGAGCTGCACCTGGGCGATCATCACCGGCGCGGCGGCATCGGTGGTAAAGCCGCCGGAATCGCGGCACTGGCGCGCCGCGTTGCACACCGCCGCCACCACCGAGGACTCCTCCGTGGCCATCGGCACCAGCTGCTCCTCGCCGTCGATGATCAGATTGGTGGCGATACCCAGGGGTATGTTCAGGGTGCCGATCACGTTCTCGATCATCGAGTCGGCGGTTTCCGGCGCGAGGTTTCCCATGTTGCCGAGATGCGTCACGCCTGCGTCATCCAGGCCGGCGATCTCGGCCACCTTGGCGAGTCGCTCCTGAGGCGAAAGCTGATAGAAGCCAGCGATACGGGAAGTGCTATGAGCCATGTCGATACCTATCTAAAGCAATGAAAGACGACTTGTCAGAAGCCGTGAGCCTCAGGCCAGCAGCCCCATGAGCCAGGGCGAGGCATAGAGCGTCATGAACTGCACGCCGTAGTTCACCCCCCAGCGGTTCAGCAGGCCCGCCACCAGGGCCAGTACCATTACGCCGAGAATGCCCATCACCCCGGCATCCATGTACGCCAGCAGCATCACCAGGGCGAAGAACATGGCGAGGAAGGCCTCGTGGGGGATGTGGCGGAAAACGAAGACGCAGATCTGGCGCGCGTAGCGCACCGCGATGGGGTAGGTGATCAGCAGCGCGACGGCAGAGCCGAGAATGCTGGCGATGGCGATCTCCGAGAAGCTCATCAGGTGGTGAGCGTTCTGCTCCAGAGTCAGCACCGGTGGGGCATTGAAGAAGGCATTGCCGGGACCGATGGCCATGGGGCTCATGGGAATGCCCAGCGCCGCCAGCGGGATCAGGATGCCGGCAATGTAAGCGGCGTTGGTGACGGCATCCATGGAAGAGAGCGCCCGGCTGGCCTTCTCGACGGTGCCCTTGACCCAGCTCGACATCACCTCGCCGAGGAAGATGGTGATACCCACCGGGCTCATGAAGAAGGTGAACGTGCCTAGCACCGAGCTGGCAGCGGCCGAGGTCGTCTCCTGCCGCGTGAGGATGCGGAAGGGGTTGGGCAGCTTGTGGTCGTCCTCGGTCTTGTAGATCTGGATGGTCTTGGGCTCGGCCACTGCCATGGCCTTGCGCTCGCGGTTCACCAGCAGCTGCGCCAGGTTGAACATCATCGGACCGATGGTGATACCCAGGAAGAACGAGATGAACACCACCCGACCCTCGGGAATCACACCCATGCCCCAGTAGAAGTGGCGCAGCGCCTGGATCAGCGCCGCCAGCACCAGGATGCTGACCAGGCTGATGACCTTCTCGCGGCTCATCAGCGCCAGGAACACCGCACCGCCGAAAAAGATCTGGCTGGCGTACTGGCCCAGCACATCGGCCAGCGGCGTTAGCAGGAAGGCGAGAAACAGGCTGATCGGCACCGCGACCAGGGTGCCGATCACCGAGCCGGAGGCCATCTTGCGAATGGCCAGGGTGGACTGGCCTTCGCGCTTCAGCGTCATGGCGTGTTCCACCATGGGCGCCGACATCACGCCGCCGGGAATGCCCGCCACCGATACCGGAATGGAGTCGGTGAGTTTCTTGGCCACGATGGCCGCCATGAAGAAGGATAGAACCACGGGCAGCGGGATGCCCGCCACCACCAGCGCCAGCGTGACGGGGGCCAGCACGGCGGTTTCATCCGTGCCAGGGGCCACGCCGATGGCGGTATAGACCACCACCGCGATGAGGGCGGCGATCAACATCTGTAACAGCAGCATCGGATCCATGCTCACGCCTCCCCTTCGACGTCGAGGCGGCGCTTGGGCCGAAACAGCAGCGCGCTGATGAAGAAGCCGAGAATGGCGCCGGCAAGGCCCAGCACCAGCGGGCCGGGTGCCGGCCATGGCGCAAGCACAAAACCGCCCAGGCTCAGCAGTGTGGCGAGCGAAAGCGAGATGAGCAGATCCCTGCCCGAAACCGTATCGTCCCAGACATTCAGGTAGGTCCTGTCTTTGACTGGCATGCGTAACTCCAGATGAGTCGTTATTGGTGTTATAAGCCGTTGCCGGCGTTGCCAGCTTCGGGAAAACGGAAGGGCAGCATAAGGTACAGTTGGTGGAATTGTCCCAAGTACTGTACCGTCATCGTGAAGGGTACAGTTTGCTGTGAGGTAGGAATGACCAAGTCCGGCCAGATCGCCGACACCCTGCTCAAGGCCATGGACGAGGGGCGGCTGGCACCGGGCGCCAAGGTCGCTTCCATTCGCGAAGCGGCCCGGCAGTTCGGCGTGGCCAAGAACACCATCATCGACGCCTACGACCAGCTCGTCGCCATGGGGCGTTTGCAGGCTCGCCACGGCTCCGGCTTCTTCGTTTCCCAGGCGCGGCCACAGGCCACGGTAGAGGAGCGCGAGAGCCTGAGCGAAGCGATCGACAGCGTCTCGCTGCTGCGCGAGCAGCTGGTGGGCAGCTTTGCCGTGCGCGCCGGCGACGGCCGTGCCCCTGCAGCGTGGATGGGTGGGCTCGATCTCACTCGTGCGCTGAAGCGGCGCGGGCCGGAGCAGGACGAGGCACACTTCGAATACGGCATGCCGCAAGGCTTCGAGCCGCTGCGCGATGCCATCGCCCGGGTGCTGGGCGGCCGCTCAATCCACGCCGCCCAGGAACAGGTGCTGCTCACCTTCGGTGCCAATCACGCCTTCGACCTGATCGTGCGGCACTTCGTCGAAGCCGGCGACAGCGTGATGGTGGAAACGCCGGGCTACTATCCCCTGTTCGGCAAGTTGCGCCTGGCGCGGGTCAAGCTGGTGGGTGTCTCGCGTACGCCGGAAGGGCCCGACCTGGAGGAATTCGAACGCAAGGTCCGCCAGTACCGGCCACGGCTGTTCTTTCTGCAGCCCAACGCCCACAACCCCACCGGCACCAGCATGTCGTTGAGCAACATGCACCAGTTGCTGAAGATCGCCGAACAGTACGGCGTGGTGCTGGTGGAGGACGACGCGTTCGCCGACCTGCTGCCCCAGGGGAGTGCGCACCTGGCGGCGCTGGATGGGCTGGAGAACGTCATCTACGTGGGCACCTTCTCCAAGACGCTTTCCACCGGGCTGCGCTCGGGCTATATCGCCGGTAGCCTTCCCTTGATCCGCTCCCTCACCGACATCAAGATGCTCACCGTGGTCAACTCCTCCACCTTCATCGAATCGGTGATCCATGAACTGATCGTGAAGGGGCGCTACCGTCGCCACCTGGTACAGCTTCGCGAACGGGTTGCCAAGGCAAGCGCCAGCGCCCGGCGTGCGCTGCGTGAGGCAGGCATCGAAGACATCAGCGGCCCCGGCGGTGGCTATTACCTATGGGCACGGCTACCCACCGGCATCAACACCCTGGAGCTGGCGAAGCGCGCCACGGAGGCGGGCATCTTCATCGCCCCCGGTGCTCTCTTCTCGCTGCGCCCGGATGGCACCGATGGCACCGCCATGCGCATCAACGTCGCCTACGCCAACGACTACCGGTTCCTGGAATTCTTGCGCAAGGCGCTGGCCTAGATTCCTCTCAGGACGATGCGTCTACGCGACAGCCCATGCTCGGGTCTAGCCTTCCCTACGCATCTTCTCGCGACGCGCCACTTCCGCCTCCGTGGGTGGGTCCATGGCGAAGTCGCCGGTCTGCACCGCGCCTTCGCGCTCATAATGGGCAATCACGATGCCGTTGGGCGAAACCCGCTGGGCGGCCAGCTTGAATGCCGCTGGCGCTGTGCCATCGTCGAACAGCTTCTTGCCTTTACCCAGCACCACGGGGCAGATGAACAGCTTGAGTTCATCGACGAGATCGCTGGCAAGCAGCGTGTGGACCAGCTCGGTGCTGCCCTGGGTGATCAGCGCCGGTCCGTCCTCCTGCCTAAGCTTGGAAATATCCGTGGCTGCATCGCGCAGCGCCACCGAGCCTTTCCAGGTCAGCTCCAGGCCTTTCCGGGTCGCCACGTACTTCTTGATCGAGTTGAAGGTCTTGGCGATGGAGTCGTCAGGCCCTTCCTCGGCATAGGGCCAGTGGGCGGCAAAGATGTCGTACGTCTTGCGCCCGAGCAGCAGATCGAAGGGCTGGCCGAACAGCTTGTCGATCTCCTCGCCGAATACTTCATCCACCAGTGGTGCGACCCAGCCGCCGTAGCGAAAACCACCGGTCGGGTCCTCCTGCGGTCCGCCGGGGGCCTGCATGACGCCGTCCAGGGAAACCATCGCACCAACGATCACTTTACGCATCTGCCCATCCTCCAGGTTGCTCCGTACCCGGTAATCGAACGGGATGCGGCGGAATCGACAGGGCAGCAGAGCAACGCCTCGTCAACAGAGCCTGTCTCTGGTTAGATGCCTCTTTGGTGTCTTTCGCCCTGACGCCATTCATCTTATCGATTCGATACCCGGAGCCCGCCATGTCTCGCGCTATCGACATACCTGCACCCGACGGCACCATCGACGCTCACGTCTTCACACCCGGGAACGCTGAAGGCCCACTGCCGGCCGTGTTGCTGCTCACCGATATCGGCGGCCTGCGCCCGTGCTATCACGAGAAGGCCCAGCAGGTGGCGGACACCGGCTACGCCGTATTGATGCCAAACGTTTACTACCGCGATGCACGAGGCCTCGTCGTGCCGGAAGGCAAGTCCTTCCGCGACCCGGCCGTGCGGCCGACGCTGTTCGAATATGCCGGCCACCTGACGCCCGAGGCGCAGTCCCGCGACTTCGCCGCGCTGCTGAAATGCATCGATGACGAGCCCGAGTTCGCAAATGGCAAGATAGGCGTGGTCGGCTACTGCATGACAGGCGCCTTCGCACTACGCATGGCAGCCGAACACCCCGGCCGCGTTGCCGCCGCCGCGGGCTTCCACTCGGCCAACCTGGCCACGACCGGTGATCCGAATAGCCCCGTTCACGTGGTCGGCACCATCGAAGGGCGCGTCTATCTGGGCCACGCCGACAAGGATGAGCTACTGCCCCCCGACCAGATCGCCCGCATGGACGAAGCCCTGGCCAAGTCAGGCGTGCATTTCACGACGGAGCTCTACAAGGGTGCCGCCCACGGCTTCACCGCCAAGGACGCCCCCAGCTACGACGCGACCGCTGATGCTCTGCATCACAAGCGGCTGGCCATGTTGTGGGAAGAGACGTTGTAATAAGAGGGCAACTGGTTTCAGCGGCCTCGGGTGTGGGGCCGCGGCGCTTAACGCCTCCTCGACAGCCTCAGGGCGCCTTTGCGAAGTCGACGCCACGCACCCCCCAACAGCCTGGCAAACAGCTCCGCCTTCACCCGGGCATTGCGCCGTTCAATTGCCTGCATTTTAGGGTCCGGATTGTGAAAGGCCATCGTCTCCTCCGCTACCGCGAGCACACTGGAAGCGTAGCATGCCAGGGGAATGGGGTGTGGCACCTGTTAGCGCCAGCGCGCGTAGATAAAGCAGGCCCGAGGTTCAGCGCCCAGGTTGGGATGTACCACGTAACGCTCGAGACGGCCCTCTTGCCGAAAGCCGCACTTTTCCAGCAGACGGGCAGAAGCCAGATTATCCATATCGCAAGTGGCCTGAACGCGATATGTCTCGGGCAGGGCCAGGCAGAGCTTGGTGAGTGCCGTGAGTGCTTCTGACATGAGGCCACGCTGCCAATAGCGCCGTGCCAGCACATAGCCCACATCGACAATAGGGCCCCGTGGCCGGGCATCCAGCATGCCGATAGGTTCGTGCTCTTCACGCTGCAAGGTCATGACGTAGGGAAAATGAGTGCGCGCTTGCCAGCCTTTTATGCAGGTATCTATGAATTGCTGCGTTTCGGCGGGGGCCTGGTGTGGGCGCCAGATCAGGTAGCGGGTGACTTCCGGGTCCGTCGTTTACGCATGGTAGAGGAGCGGACCATCGGTAGGGTGGGGTTCCCGCAGGACAAGCCGCTCCGTTTCGAGACGTGTGGGAAGCGTGGTGTGGCCTTCTACATCCATGGGTGCCTCCGTTGGGTCCTGGCGATCATCACTCCAGCTCGGCGAGCCTGGCCCGTACCAGGTCCTTCAGCAGCGCTTCGTCGACTTCCCAATCGACAGGTATCTGAAAGCAGTTCTTGAAGACGACGTAGCCCTCCAGCCGCGGCTTGAACGCTTCGATGATATGTGGGCTCCACGCCGAGAAGGTGAGATGGTTCTTGTGGGCGTCGATGCCGGCGACGTATTTGCCATCGCGATGAATGGTCGGCACGTTCCAGGCAATCTTCGCTTCCAGTTCAGGGAACTGGTCGAGAATGAAGACGATGACGGCCTCGAGGGTGGTGGCCTTAGTCGGGTCCAGCGAGGCGATGTACTCCTCAACCGAGCTGAATTTTGCGGCGGGCATGGTGACCGGCTCCTTGCATGACGGCTTCGGGTCTTACTCAGGTTTGGGTGCACGCTGCAGTATTGGTTAGCGGGCTGAGGTGCGCAATTTGCAGGCTCTCGTTGGCAGCCCACCACCGTTTCCAGGGCGGTGGGCTGCCGGGTGGTGCCGTGGTTATGTGGCCGGCTGTGGAAGTCGGGCGATCACCTTGATTTCGAAGTCGAAGCCTGCCAGCCAGTTGACGCCGACGGCAGTCCAGTTGGGGTAGGGCGGTTCGCCGATTGCCTTGGTGCGAACCCTGTCGATCGCTTCCCACTGGGCAGCGGGATCGGTGTGGAAGGTAGTAACGTCGACGATATCGTCGAAGGTGCAGCCGGCGGCATCGAGAACGGCCGAGAGGTTGTCGAAGGCGAGCTGAACCTGGTTTTCGAAATCCGGTTCGGCTGACCCATCCTCACGACTGCCGACCTGACCCGAGACGAACAGGAAGTCGCCCGAGCGGATTGCCGCCGAATAACGGTTGATCTCATAGAGTGCCTGCCTTCCCGCAGGGAAGACTGCATCGCGTTTGGACATCGTGTTACTCCGGTTCTTGATCCGGTGACGAGAGCAGCCGTGTTTTCCATAACCCGGGCTGCATTGATATACGGGCCGTATGTGGATTATGCTGGTCGCATACGCAGCGTATGTCAATACGCATACGTCGCGTATGCGAATTTTTTTGAGTGAGCGTGAGGAGAGAACGTGGCGACGAAGCGTGCGCAGAAGATGGAGGAAACCCGGGCGAAGCTTATTCGGGCCGCCCGAGAGGCCTTCGCGACCAAGGGCTATGCCGCGGCCTCGATGGATGAGCTCACCGCCGAAGCCGGTCTCACGCGGGGAGCGCTCTATCACAACTTCGGTGGCAAGCAGGGGCTGATGCAGGCGGTGGTCGACCAGATCGATCAGGAGATGGTAGAGCGCATGCTGGTCGCTCAGGCCCGCGCGGCTAGCCGTTGGGACGGTTTGCTCGAAGAGGGCGTGGCCTATATCGAGATGGCGCTGGAGCCGGAAGTCCAGCGCATCATGCTGCTGGATGGCCCGGCGGTGCTCGGGGATCCTTCGCAATGGCCCAATCAGAATGCCTGCCTGCTCCGCACGGCGCAGACGATCCAGGCCCTGATCGATGAAGGCACTGTCAAACCGGTGGATGCGGAAGCCGCCGCGCGCTTGATCAACGGCGCGGCACTCAACGCCGCTCTGTGGATCGCCGCCGCCGATGAGCCGCGCGCCGTGCTGCCGAAAGCCGTGGAGGCGTTCCGGCAGCTCGCGACGGGCTTGCTGCAAACCGAAAGGTGAGCCCGGCGGTAAAGCCAGGCAGGTTTTAGGAAGTTTGCCGTCAAACCCAGAACTGGCTCTGCTCACCTAGCGTATTGAGGTCGGTGCGCTCCAAGGTGATATGGAAGGCGTCACCTGCGATGACCACGTCGTTGCCGTGTTGGCTGGCGCTGGCGAAGAGTTCTTCCTCGTCGGCGAAGAGGCCGTTGACGAATACCAGCCAATCGTTGTCGCCGGCGTGGTGGTTGAAGTCCTTGATCACGGCATTGCCCTGATAGCCTGCCTCGAAAATGAACAGGTCGTCGCCGACACCGCCATACAATACGTCCTTACCACCGCGGACGAGCAGGGCGTCGTTCCCCTCGCCACCATAGAGCTGGTCGTCACCCATACCGCCTACCAGAGTGTCGTTGCCTTCGCCGCCGTGCAGCAGGCTGCCGCTGTCGAGGGCGATCAGGGTGTCGTCTCCTGCGCCACCGAACACCACGGCGCCGGTGAGTTCATCGTCGCCGGCCCCACCCTCTATGTGCTCGCCGTACTTCAGCTCGCGTGGCAACAGCCAGAGTGGCTCGAAGCGGCCCTTGACCAGCCCCTCGTCGCCCACCGAGTAGCGCTGATTGATCAGGGAAACGTCGCCGACCAGATTCCCACCCTCGAACTCCACGTAGCTGACGTTCTCTACCTGCTTCAAGCCGAGATCCTGCTTGGAGTTGAAGAACAGGGTGTCGTCCGAAAGCCGGTAGACCTCCCAGTCACCGGCTTGACCTTTCAAGCGCAAGGTATTGGTGCCGGAGCCGCCGTCGACGCGGTCTGCTCCGCCTGATAGCCGGATCAGGTCGTCGCCATCGCCAGCATAGATGAAGTCGCTGCCCTCGCCGCCACGAATCTTGTCATCATGTTCGGTGCCGATCAGGAAGGCGGGCTGGCCGAAGTGGTTCGAACTCGGCGTGTCCTTGTCCTCCACCCAGACCGTCGATCTCGATACCCCGGAGAGATTGGAGACGATCACCACGCTGTCGGTGTGGGTGTACTCGTAGAAGGGCGAGTCGGCGATACGCTCAATGGCATCTGTGAAGAGACCGTCCACGTGGGCATACCAACCCACCGGAACGTTGAGCAGCGAGAAGGCCGGCAGCGGCCACAGTGGCGATCCGTACATGTCGCCGAACAGCACGATGTTGTTGGTGCTGGCTTGGTAGGAGGTGTTGGGATGCGTCAGCAGCGGGCCTTGGTTCTTCAGTGCTTCCAGAAAGGAATCCGCATCCCCTGCCACTCGGTGCACCGCGTCGTTCTCGTAACCGTAATTGAAGACTACCTCGGGATCGTCGTAGATCAATGGCGATGCATGGCCGATGTAATTCGCGTCGGCGAAGAAGCCCTCGGCGAGTTCCTCGCGAAAGCGCGCCATGATATTGACCATGCCGCCGCCCAGGCTGTAGCCGGTAATCAAGGCATCCTCACCGGACAGGCCATTGCCTTCGGCATACTCCTTGAGCGCGAAGAGCAGTGTCTCCATGTTGGGGGCGATGGTGCCGGCATTGATCTGCAGGTAATCGACGATATCCACCGGTGAGTTGGTTCCGGTGAAAGAGAGCGCCACCCGCGACAGGTTGCCCTTGTCATCGAACTCACCCAGTAGCTTCGCCTGAGGACCGCTGATCAAGGAGCCGGTAATGGGGCTCTCAATGATGTAGTGACCCGAGGAGTCGACGGCGCTATCAGGCAGGCCCAGTTCCTTCGGCGTGAGCTCCCGCCAGCCTCTTGGCAGCTCGGTATCGATGGTGTTGGCGTAGGCGCCCTGGGGGAAGAGATCGACAAATCCCTGGACGAGCTCCCGGCTGGAGTGGATGCCGAGAAATCCCGACATGTTGGAGTAGGCAGCTAGCTTGTGGCTGGTGAGCATCAGCTCGGTGGACTTTTCAGTGCTGTAGTTCTTGTAGTCGAACATGGCCATGCGACAACCTCCGTGTCTCGTATCGGAGTGATACGCTCAAGGCTCCCTGCCGCTTCAACACTCATCCGTCGCCATTTGCATGAGCGCCGAAAATCGTCACGAGGACCTCGGTCTGCGTAAAACGATCAATTCAAACAACCGTTATAGTTGTCGGGACATATGATCGAAATGGCACATTCGGCTCAACTAGACATTGGTTCTAAGTTTCGTGTTGTTTTGTCACGTCTCGTTGTGGATTGTTATAGATATAGCCGCACGGGCATCGATGATCGTTTTGTTGAGTCACTCATGCTGCAGTACGTTGACGAGCTTCCCGAAGGGATCGCGAACGTAGAATCGTCGCACGCCCCAGGGCTCGCTGACGGGGCCGTACTCGATGGGCACGCTCGCTTTCTCGAAGCGGGCCAGCGCCGCTTCGATATCGTCGACTTCGATGGAGAGGTCGGGCACGGGCGTGCCGGAGCCGCCTTCGGCACCGAAGCTCACCTGAACGGTCATCTTCGCGTCCGAGCCGTAGGTGCGAAACCAGCCGTGGTCCATGAGCAGGTCGAGGCCCAGGATGTCTCCGTAAAACGCTGTTGCTTTGTCGAGTTCCGCCGTTGCCGTGTTGGCCATGATGCGTTTTATTTTCACTGCCCACCTCGATTTGTTTTTGTTGGCTTCCTGGCAAATCATAGATTCAGGTGTGTGATACGTGGCCAAATTTTCCTTAATCAGCTCATCTCAATCGAGGACTTCCCATGAGCGGCACTCTCTATCGCCTGGCGGCCTTTACCGATGACCCGAACGGTGGCAACCCCGCCGGAGTATGGTTGGGCGAGACGCTGCCCGAAACCGCGGAGATGCAGCGTATCGCCGCCGAGGTGGGCTATTCCGAAACCGCCTTCATTGCTCCGGCCGAGGGTGAGCGGCGCACGGTGCGCTACTACAGCCCCGAGGCGGAAGTGAGCTTCTGCGGTCATGCCACGGTGGCCGGTGGCGTGCAGATGGGTCGGCTGAGCGGTGCGGGTAGCTACATGCTGGATACGGCGGTGGGCGAGGTGATGGTCACCGTCAACCAGGTGGAAGGGGAATGGCGGGCGTCGCTGGTGTCGGTCACGCCTGAGTTTCACCCTGCCGAGCCCGATCTGGTCGAGGAAGTGTGCGAGCTGCTTGGCTGGCAGGCCGAGGAACTCGATCTCGAGATACCTCCTGCACGGGCCTACGCCGGGGCCTGGCATTTAGTGCTGGCGTGCAAAGAGAAGGCGCGCCTCGAACGACTCGAGTACGACTTCGAAGGGCTCAAGGTACTGATGCTGCGCGAGGGTCTCACCACGCTGCAGCTGGTATGGCGCGAGAGCGCAGAGCGCTTCCATGCCCGCGACCCGTTCCCGGTGGGCGGCGTGGTGGAAGACCCCGCCACCGGCGCTGCGGCCGCGGCATTGGGTGGCTACCTGCGCGATGCCGGTCTGCTCCAGGCGCCTGCCCAGCTGACCATCCTGCAGGGCGAAGCGATGGGTCGGCCCAGCCGCCTGCAGGTGGATATTCCGGTTTCCGGCGGCATCGTGGTGACCGGGCAGGCGGTATCGCTCGAGGCCTAGTCGCGCTCGCGGGGCTGATAGCTGCCGGGCTCCGTGGCAAAGCTGATCGCCAGGCGGTTCCAGGCGTTGATGGTACAGACCGCCAAGGTAAGGTCGGTCAACCCCCGCTCGGAGAAGTGCTCGCGGGTAGCCTCGTACAGGGCCTCGTCGATGCCGTTTCCGGCGATCAGAGTAGTGGCCTCGGCCCAGGCCAGAGCGGCGCGTTCGCGCGGCGTATAAAAGGGCGTCTCGCGCCAGGCGTTGAGAGCGTACAGGCGCTGCTCGGTTTCACCGGCCTTGCGTGCATCCTTGGTATGCATGTCGATGCAGTAGGCGCAGCCGTTGATCTGCGAAACGCGGGCATAGACCAGCGCGAGCAGGCCATCGCTGAGTTCGCCATCTTCCGCTGCCTTGTGAACATGGTTCTGCAGGTCGAGCATGGCCTTGAGACCGGCGGGGCTGGCGGAGAAATAATTCATGCGCATGGGTGGGGCTCCAGAAATGCATGGAGTCCCCACCCTAGCCCGGCCGCTAGCGGCAGAATTGTAGTTTTTCGACCTGCTGGATCAGTGCAGCTTCATACGCGGTCGAATGAAGCGATTGAGCCCGTCCGAGAGCAGAATCAGCGCCGTCTTGGCCGTGCCGTGGATGGCGCGCTGATGCATGCGGTAGAGCGAGGCGTAGAAGAATTTGGCCAGGCGCCCTTCGATGAACAGGCTGCGCGCCGAGGCGCCGCGCATCAGGCTGCCGATGGCTTCGAAGTGGGCCAGCGAGATGAGCGAACCCCGGTCGCGATAGCGGAATGGCTTGAGCGTGCCGTTGTCGAGCCGGGCGAGCAGATTCTTGTAGAGCCGCTGCGCCTGCTGATGCGCGGCCTGGGCTCGCGGCGGTACCAGGCTGCCATCCGGCTGTGGACAGCTGGCACAGTCGCCGAGCACGAAGATATTGGGATCGTCGATACTCTGCAGGGTCGGCTCCACCTGGATGCGCTGGTTGCGGTCCAGGGTAAGCCCCAGATCGCACAGTACGTTGGGCGCCTTGATTCCTGCTGCCCAGACGTTGAGGTCCGTTTCGATGCGTACACCGTCTGCGGTGACGATGGCATCCTCCTCCACACTTACCACTCGGGTAGCGGTGTGCACCTGCACGCCCAGGCGTTCCAGCTCGGTGCGCACGGCGCCGCGGATACGCTCGGGCAGGGCCGGCAGTACGTCCGGTGCCGCCTCGATCAGGTGAACCTCCAGGGAGCTGCTCTTCATCTCGGTGAAGCCGTAGCTGTGCAGCATGCGAGAAGCGTCATAGAGTTCAGCCGCCAGCTCCACACCGGTGGCGCCGGCGCCGACGATGCCCACGGTGAGCCTTGGGTGCAGACGCCGTTCGGGGTCGCTGTAGCGCAGGAAGGTATTGAGCATGTCGTGGCGGAAGGCTTCGGCCTGGGCCGGGCTGTCGAGGAAGTGGCAGTGCTCGGCGACACCGGGGGTACCGAAGTCGTTGCTCACGCTGCCCAGCGCCAGCACCAGCAAGTCATAGTCTAGGCTGCGGGCCGGCAGTACCTCTTCGCCGTGGTCGTCGAGCACCGGAGCCATGCGCAGCTGGCGCGCTTCGCGGTCGAGCCCTTCGAGCGTTCCGCGCTGGAAGCGATAGCCGTTGAGCTGGGCATGGCTCTGATAGGAGATCTCGTCGATGCTGGAGTCGAGCGCTCCGGTGGCGACCTCGTGCAGCAGCGGCTTCCAGATGTGGGTAGAGTTGCGGTCGATCAGCGTGATCTCCGCCTTGCCGCGTCGCCCCAGGCGGCGGCCAAGGCGGGTGACCAGTTCCAGCCCGCCGGCACCGCCGCCGACCACCACGATGCGTGTTCCGTCCATGTGTTGCTCCGTTAAGATGAGAAATGTGTGATTGAGAAATGGGTGCCCCTACTTTAGCCCTGGAATATGAGAGTCGTTGCACTTTTTCGGGGCCGGATTCGTGGCGTTGGCTTGCTTGAATGGCACTTCCTTGTCGCCGAAAGGTTTTCAACATGAGCGAAGTTCCCCAGTCTCACCTGGCTGACAGTAGCGGCCCTTTTGGGCCTGCACCGCCGACCGCCTCTAATCGCTTCATGCTCCGGCGCTTCGCACCCAGCATGGCACTGCGCCCCTACGTGCAGTGCTACTGGCAGGGGCAAGGGGGCAGCGAACCGGCAGGCAGGGAGCTGCTGCACCCTGATGGCGGCGCAGGGCTGCTGTTCAACTTCGGTGGCGCGCTGGAGCGCGATGACGAGCGGTTGTCTGGCGCCTGCTGGGTCGACGGCCCCAAGCGACGCACGGCGCGCCTGACGGTAGGGAGCGAGCTCGATCTGTTGGGGGTACGCTTTCTGCCGGGCATGGCATCGCCGTTCCTTGGCGAATCTCTGGCGGCCTTGGCCGGCGGGGAGCTGACACCGGGCGATGCCATGCGCCGGCTCGAACTCGACGCGCTTTACGAGCGGCTGCATGAAGCTCCCGATCTAGCGGGGCGTATCGTGCTGCTGGAAGGCTATCTACTTGAGCGGCTGCGGCGGCACGCCGTGCCACAGGTGCCGGCTTTGACGGCATCCATCGGCTGGCTGAAGCGCTGCCAAGGCCAGGCCAGCATCGCCACGCTGGTGGATGAGCTGCCGTTCGGCCAGCGTCACCTGGAGCGGCTGTTTCAGCGCCATGTGGGGCTCTCGCCCAAACGCTATGCCCGGTTGCTGCGGGTCGCCCGCAGCCGCGAGCTGATCAAGCAAGGCGGGGCCGCCACCTCGTTGACCGATACCGCCTTTGCTGCCGGTTATTTCGATCAAGCCCACTTCATCCATGACTTCAAGACCGTGACCGGCCTGACGCCGGGCGGTTACCGCGACCATGTACGGCGGCGGTACGGATGGGCAGCTTACCCGTAAGCCGGTCGGTATCGGTGAGGCACTTCCAGCCGCTGCTGCAGGTGGAGTAGGTTATCTTGCCGAATCGTACTCGTCGTGGCGTCTCACCCAGTCCGTCAGGTTGCGGTGAGGCCCCGTCTCGTTGCGGCCGCGGGGCGTCATGTCGAGCAGCATGTAGGTGCTGTCGACGAGTTCGTCGCCGCGCCCATAGGTCGAATAGGTGTGGAACACCTCTCCCTTGCCGTTTTTGTAGAACACACTGAGGCCGGACAGGTCCTCGATCGAGACATTGGCCGTTGTGTAGTTGTAAGTGACCGTTCCTTTGGCGATCATTTCAGGGGTGAACGAGACCTGGTAGTCGTAGTTGAAGTCGCTGTCATGCGAGGAGACCCACGCCACCTGCCAGCCCATGCGCTTGCGGTAGGCTTCGATTTCGCTAAGCGGAGCTCGCGAGACCCGAACCAGGCTGACGTCGTGGTGCTCGAGGTGCACCTGTGTACCTTCGATGTGGTCGGCAGTGAAGGAGCAGCCGATGCACCCCGCTCCCCAGCCGGGGCCGAACATGAAATGATGGATAATGAGCTGGCTGCGCCCGTCGAACAGCTCAGTGAGCGACTTGCGGCCATCGGTCGTATCGAAAACGTATTCCTTTTCGACTTTCACCCACGGCAGGGCGCGGCGCTTGGCGTTCAGGTCGTCGCGCAGACGGGTGAGCTCCTTCTCCCTGGCCAGCAGCGCCTTGCGGGCGGCGAGCCATTCGTCGCGAGAGACGATGCCTGAGGGCGTGAGATCATTTGGTGACATGACATATCCTCCTGTGGCTTGCATGAGTGAGTCGCTCGGGTGGGGACAGAATCGACAACGGGTGCCTGGAGAAATGAGATCATGTTGACACCTCGATCATCGAGGTATAATTTTCAGTCATGACCGAGACCAAGCCTCAGAGCAAGAACGAACCGGCTTCAGGCCGCCGAATTCCCGATTACAGCGACCCTTCGTACTGGCGCGGCACGATCAAGATGTCGCTGTCGAAGTTCTTCGTGCTCAGCGTACTGCACCGCAAGCCGATGCACGGCTACGAGGTGGTGCAGGCGGTGGAGAAGAGCACCAAGGGCTGCTGTAGCCCGTCGGAGGGAACGGTCTATCCGATGCTCAACGAGTTCGAGGCGGGTGGTTACCTGAGCTCTACCGCCGAGGTGGTGCAGGGGCGCTCGCGCAAGGTCTATGCGCTGACGGAAAAAGGGCGAGAAACCTTCCAGGTGGCGGTGGATGCCTGGCTGGAAGCTACGGACTGCATCCTCGAGAGCCGCCGCATGGCTGGCGGGGCAGCGAATCGGGAGGAGTGAGAAGTGATCGCAAGGCGTTTCCTCAGGTCTGAATACCTCGTTGGTCGAGGTATGTGATGAATGCCCGTACCCGAGTGGTTATCGCTCTTGGCGTTTCCCAGACCCTGGCCTGGGGCTCGACCTACTACCTGCCGGCGATCCTCGCCGTGCCCATGGCGCGGGACCTCGGCCTGACGACCGGTACGGTATTCGCGGCGTTCTCCTCGGCGCTGGTGGTCTCGGCGGTGCTGGGCCCGGCGGTGGGGCGGCGCATCGACCGCTTCGGCGGGCGCGACGTACTGACGGTTTCCAGCCTGGTGTTCGCCTTGGGCCTGGTGCTGCTCGGCATGGCTTCGGGGCCCTTGCTGCTGTGGGTAGGGTGGCTGGTCATCGGTATCGGCATGGGCATGGGGCTGTACGAGTCGGCCTTTTCTACCCTGGCCGGGCTCTACGGTCGCGAAGCGCGAGGGCCCATTACCGGTATCACCCTGCTGGCGGGCTTCGCCAGTACCGTATGCTGGCCAATCACCGGCTGGCTCAACGCCGAGTTCGGCTGGCAGAACGCCTGCTTCACCTGGGCGGCGGTGCATCTGCTGCTGGGTTTGCCGCTCAACCGCCTGCTGATTCCCTTCGGTATTCAGCCGCCCGTTCCCCGCGCCGAGTTAACAACGGCTGAACCGGAGTCGACCTGGCTGCCCATGGCACTGCTGGCCTTCGTCTTCGCCGTTACCTGGTTTGTCAGCACCGCCATGGCGGCGCACCTGCCGTGGCTGTTGCAGATCGCAGGCCTGTCGCCCGCCGCTGCCATTGCCGCCGCGGCGCTGGTGGGGCCGGCTCAGGTCGCGGCGCGCCTGCTCGAGTTCTCGCTGCTGCAACGCTTTCATCCGCTGCTCTCGGCCAAGCTGGCCGTGATCGCACACCCCATCGGGGCGCTTGGTTTGATGACGCTGGGAGCACCGCTGGCCACGCTCTTCGTGCTGCTGCACGGCGCCGGCAACGGCATTCTAACCATCGCCAAGGGCACGCTGCCGCTGGCGATCTTCGGCCCTCACGGCTACGGCCTGCGCCAAGGCGTGCTGATGGTACCGGCTCGCTTCGGGCAGGCGCTGGCGCCGCTGGCCTTCGCCCTGTTGATCGAGCGCTTCGGCACCCAGGCGCTGCTGTTCTCCTCAGCCCTGGGGCTCGCTGCCCTGGTGGCGCTGCTGGTTCTGCAAACCCACGCCCTGAAGGAGGCGACATGAGACTTCGCACACTCAACGACCCCGACTCCCTGCCGGCTCTCGACGAGCGCTTCGCTCTTCGGCAGCCCGGCCAGGGCTTGCCCGATCCGCTGGGCCATCCGCCGCGTATTCTGCTGCTCTACGGCTCGCTGCGTGAACACTCTTACTCTCGCCTGGCAGTGGAAGAGGCGGCACGGCTGTTGCGCCACTTCGGCGCCGAAACGCGGATCTTCGACCCTTCCGACCTGCCGTTGCCGGATCAAGTGCCGGGCGATGACCACCCCGCAGTGCGCGAGTTGCGCGAGCTGGCGCTGTGGTCCGAAGGGCAGGTGTGGTGCAGTCCCGAGCGCCACGGACAGATCACCGGCGTGATGAAAACTCAGATCGATCATCTGCCGCTGAGCATGGGGGCGGTGCGACCGACTCAAGGGCGCACTCTGGCGGTCATGCAGGTCAGCGGCGGTTCGCAGTCGTTCAACGCGGTGAATACTCTGCGCTTGCTGGGGCGTTGGATGCGCATGATCACCATCCCCAACCAGTCCAGTGTGCCCAAGGCGTATCAGGAGTTCGACGAGGCCGGCCGCATGCGCCCCTCGCCGCTCTACGACCGCATCGTCGATGTGATGGAGGAGCTGGTGCGTTTCACCCTGTTGCTGCGGCCCCACAATGAGACGCTGGTGGACCGCTACTCGGAGCGCCGCGAAGCAGCCGGCGCCAAGGCCGATCCGCTGACGGACAAGGCGGTGGTTGCACAAGCGACGGAGTAGTCGATATGCACAAAGTCCTTTGGTTGACGGACCCACACCTCGTAGAGCCCGATACAGCTGCATCCCATGCACCTGTCGATACTTGGCAACGATTCAGGGTATGCCTGGACGAAATACGTCGCGAACACTCCGATGCGAAGCTCTTGGTGATCACTGGCGATCTCGTTCACCTGAACAACCCAGGCGCCTATGCACAGCTACGCGAAGAGTTGGAACGGCTGCCCATGCCTTACCGGCTGGTGGCGGGCAACCATGACGATCGGGAAGCTCTGTATGAGACGTTTCCCGAGGTACCCAGGGTCGAAGGCTTTCTTCAGAGTAGCGACGATATCGGTGGGGCGCGGCTGATCTACCTCGATACTCAGGCAGGCGAGGGGCACCATGGCGAGCTTTGCCCCTCTCGGCTCGACTGGCTGGCAGCGCAGTTGGAGCAAGCATCGGAGCGTCCTGTGTTGATCTTCCTGCACCACCCACCGATGGAAATCGGCGTGCCCGCGCTCGACAGGCTCAGGCTGTTGGAGAGCGAAGGACTGCGTGACTTGTTGCAGTCACGGTGTGCCCCGACGCACCTCCTATGTGGGCATGTTCACCGGAACGTATCGGGACGATGGAGCGGCCAACTCTTTGCGATGCTGAAGGGCACCAATACGCAGTTTGCTTTCGATATGCAGTCGGATCGCCTGATACGCAGCGAGGAAGCCCCAGGGTATGGGGTGCTGCTGTTCGACGATGACAAGGTGGTCGTCAATTACGTGGATATCTCCATCGACCGCTGATGTTGAATAAACGCTGCAGGAACGGAACGATTCGCGCCCTGGTTCGGCCGCACACGGGCGGCCACCATTAGTGTTATTTCCAGTAGAGGATGCTGAGCTTACTCGGGGCGAACCTCGAAGACTCCTTCCACCTCGACGGCCAGGTCATACGGCAATGCGCTGACGCCCACCGCCAGGCGCGTATGGCGCCCCTTGTCGCCGAATGCCTTGAGGAAAAGATCGGATGCCCCGTTCATGACCTGAGACTGTTCGTGAAAATCGGGCGTTGAATTGACATACCCCGCCAGCCGGACTGTGCTGACCAGGCGCTCCAGTTCGCCATTGAGTGCGTTGTTGAGCTGGGCGATCAGGTTCAGGCCGCATAAGCGGGCGGCTTGCTGACCCTGTTCGAGACCGTAGGCATCGCCGAGCTTGCCGGGAAAGCGCCGCTCACCATTCCACTGGCATAGCTGACCCGTCACGAAGAGCAAGTTTCCAGTCAGGTGGTAGGGCACATAGCTGGCTCCCGGCATGCTCGGTGCCGGCAGCTCAATGCCCAGGGCTTTCATTCTGGATTCTATGGTTTCAGACACGGTGTTCTCCAGTCATTTCTTGGTGTTGTTTTGACCCGCTCGATGGCAATGTTGCGAAAGCCATCGAGCGGATGAGCTGCAGGGCGATGCGAACGTTTACAGGTTCTCAGGTACCCCCAATATCTCCAGGCTAGCCTTGCCTAATTCAACGCGTTTTGCGGCATCGCCGGCCTTCTCGATGTCCAGGTTCAAGGCGAAGGGATATAGTATTTCCCCTTCTTGAACCCAGCCTACCCACCAGCCTATGCCAGGATCAGGCGCGTTCTCCCAGCCGGTTTTGCCATAAAGGGCCCAGTTCTCGTCCTGCTCCAGCAGGATGATGTCGCGGGTAGCTTGTTGGGCCCAGGCGGGGGCGGGTAGCTCACCCTGGGCTAACTCATGCAGGAAGTACACCTGCTCGATAGCGCTTATCTCGAGGGGACCCACTAGCCAGAAGTCGTCGACGTGCTCACCCAGCTCGGCGTTGCCGTAGTCGAGTTCACGTAAAGCGGCCAGCATCGGTTCCTTGCCGATTCGCCGAGCCAAAGCCTGATAGATAGGAACATTGGAAAGCTCGATGGCCTCGAGCAGCCCCATATCCCGCTCCCATACGTCGAAAGGTTGGGGCTCTCCACCATAGGGCAGAACTTCGTGGACGCTATCGACTGCCTCGACGGTCAGGCCAATGAGGGTGTGCGGAATCTTGAAGGTCGAGGCTGGTACGAAGGACGTAGAGGCGCGTTCGTGATCATGGCCGATGAGTCGCTGGTTGATGGGATCATAGAGCACGAAGGTGCCACTTAGGCCTGCATCTTGGAAAAGCTGGGCTATCTCGGGACTTTCCTGCCACTCTTGTGCGTAAGCATTCATGCCGAGTAACAAGAGGGTGGGCGCCAATATTTTTTTCATTGGTAACTGGCCTACATTTCAGTCTTTCTTGGTTAAGGAATAAATTGTTGTCTGTCGATATGCAAGAAATCGACAGAGACTTTGATGGTTTATTGCTGCTAATGTTTCGAAAAATCCTATGATATTCCATGATGAGTGATCGCCATATATTGTTATATAAGTGGGATTTCTCAGCTCGATATATTGTTTCGATGCAGTCGGTTCCAAGCGCCCCTTATTCACGCAACGCTATACGGAACCTGTGTCAGTGAATTGCTGTGCAAGTGCTCCACCAACCGGTCGATACGCGCCAGGGCGCTTTCGGTCGAGGCCACCAGCGCCTCGCCGCCTACTTCCTGGTGTTCGATGGCGATGTCGTGGAAGCCGCCGAAGCCGATGAACTGCAGGGCGGTGCGAACGCTAGGCTCCAGGTGGTTGAATGCGGCCAACGGGCCCTGCTGATCGAAGCCGAAACCCCCGCGTGAGGAGAGCAGCACGGCGTGGCGCGGCCTGTCGGCAAGTAGCGGCACGTAATGCTCCAGCGGAACGTAAGGATGGGCACCGTTTTGCAGGTCGAAGTCGACCGTACGCCCGATGCGGACGATGTTGTCGATCCAGGCCTTGAACGCGGCCGGTGGGCCGAAGTTGTACATGGGTACGCCGAGCACCAGGATATCGGCCCGTACGACTTCATCGACCAGTGCATTGCTTTCGGCAAGCACGGCTTGCATCGATTCCGTCTTTTGCTCTGCGGGCGTGAATTCGGCTTCTATCCACTCCACGCTGGTAAGCGGGGGCGGATTGACGCCGATATCCCGATAGACGATCTCGGCATCCGGCTCCAGAGTGCGCCAGCGGGAAACGAAGTGGTGGGTCAGCCGGCGGGTATGAGAGCCGTGGTCGTGGCTGCCGGCACGGCCGGGGCGTGGGCTGGCATCGAGGTGAAGTAAACGTGTCATGGGTTTTCTCCGTCACTGGGTGTAGCATCTATTGAATGAATTGTTCTCAGCCTTGCTTGTGGCTTGTTTCATATAAGCCTCAAGCCAGGTAAGGCGACAAACGACGATTCTTTTTCGATATCGGAAAATAAAACTCAGCCATGATGTCGCGACGACTGCCTTCACTTTCTTCCCTGCGTGCCTTCGAAGCGGCGGCGCGACACCTCAGTGCCAAGCGCGCCGCCGAGGAGCTATCGGTGACGCCGACGGCGATCAGCCATCAGATCCGCCAGCTCGAAGAGAGCCTCGGTGTGGCACTGTTCGTGCGCCGGCCGCGGCAGCTGGTACTGACGGCCCAGGGGCAGACGTTGCTGGCGGTGCTTAGCGACTCCTTCGATGCCATCGCCGAAACGGTGACTAAGCTGCGCCGGCCGCCCTCGCGCCATGGCGTGAAGCTCTCGACTACGCCAGCCGTGGCCGCGCGCTGGCTGCTGCCCTGGGTGTGTCTGCTGCGCGACGCCCACCCGCAGATCGACCTGAGCATCCAGGTCTCCCACGAGGCGGTCGCTCTGGACGGCATCGTCGCCGACATGGCGATTCGCTATGGCGTCGGCCCCGGGCTGGTCGCGGAGAAGCTGTTCGACAATGTCTTCGTGCCCGTCTGCAGCCCCATGCTGAAGCTGCGTGAGCCGGCCGAGCTGGTGCGCCATACGCTGCTCCACTTCTCGTCGCCCGCGCCGTTGGATTGGGCGGCCTGGCAGCGCCAGGTCCAGGTGCCAGGGCTCGACGTCAGCGCCGGGCTGATGTTCTCCGACGAAACCCATGGCATCGCCGCTGCCCTGGACGGCCAGGGCATAGCCCTGATGAGCCGGTATCTGGTCGAGGAGGAGCTGCGTCAGGGGCGCCTGGTTCAGCCATTCGGCCCCGAGGTGAAGGCCGCGCCCTTCCAGCTCGTCTACCCGCCCGAGCGGCTCGAGGAGCCGGCCATCGCCGCCGTGCGCGAGTGGATCGTCGGGCTGCTGGATCCCCAAGCCAGAGAGAGCGGCTGCCGTGCGATAGTCGAGCGCCAGTCATGACGTCAGTCGTGTCAGCTTGTCGGGATTGCGCACGATGAAGATATCCGTGGCCTGGCCTGAGCGGTCGTAGCCGAAGGTAACCGTGGCGACGACGTTTCCCTCTCGATGCATCACGAAGGCCAGGCCACCGTTGATGTCGGCTTCGCGCCATCGGTAGTCGGACCAGTAGCCGCGCAGCCGACTCACCAGGAACGCCAGCACTTCCTCCAGGCCATGCAATGGCTCGAGCAGGGTGGGCACCTTGCCGCCGCCGTCGGCGCTGAGGCGCACCTCGGCCGAAAGCAGGTTCGCAAGCCGCACCGTGGCACCCTCTGTGATGGCGAGCCGGAACGCTTCCAGCAGCGCTTGCTGGCGCTCACGCGGTGGGGCATGTCTCTGCTCGGCTGCTTGCAGATTGGCCCGCGCCCGTGACACCAGCTTGCGGCAGGCCGGCTCCTTGAGTTCGAGCATGGCGGCGATCTCGGCATACGAGGTGTCGAAGATCTCATGCAGCAAGTAGGCAGCACGCTCCTTGGGCGACAGCCGTTCCAATAGCAGCATGAAGGCGGTGGAGAGCGAGTCGGCCAGCTGCATGCTGCGTTCCGCATCGGATACGGCAGCGGTCGGGATGGGCTCGGGCAGCCAGGCGCCGACATACTCGACCCTGGCCCGGTGGGCATTGCCCAGCAGGTCGAGGCAGCGTCGCGTGCAGGCGGTGGTCAGCCAGGCATGGGGCGTATCGATGGCCTCACGATCCGCTGCCTGCCATTTGAGAAAGGTGTCCTGCACCGCATCCTCGGCGTCGGCGCGCGAGCCGAGGATGCGATAGGCCAGCCCCAGCAGCATGGGGCGGGCCTCTTCGAAGCGCAGAAAATCGGCAGAAGGCATCAGGCTGTCTCGGCTATCGGCGCTGAGCTGTCCTTGGCCCAGGCCACCGAGGCGGCATGGATCACGGGCGGATGGGCAAGCAGGGGCGACACCGCGGCAATATAGGCATCGTAGGCCGGCCCCTGCATGAAGGTCTGCGGATCCGCACCGTTGGCATAGCGCTGGAAGACGCGGATCGTATCGGGGTCGCTGTCATCGTAGCAGTAGAAATACGCATCATGGACCTGGCGCGCCTCGATGCTGGGCATCAGGTGGGTCTCCCAGGCGCGCCGTACTTCATCGCGCTTACCGGGCAGTGCCTTATGGGTGATGAAAAGCGTGCTCTGGCTCATGTGTGGCTCCTGAATCGTTGAGGTGAAGGCCAAGAGGCCGTCACTGACATGACGATTCAGGAGGGGGCTGCGTGACATCGCAGGGCAGCTTTTCTGCTGCATCACGAGAGGCACTGCCCGGCGGCGAAGGTACGAGCCTTCATCGTTCTACAGGCCGGGTGGCTCAGCGCTGTCTGCGCTAGGCGGCGGCCTGCTCTTCCTTGTCGTAGTTGATCATCCAGGCCACGCCGTATCGATCCGTGAGCATGCCGAAGCGATGCGCCCAGAAGGTCTCCTCGAGCGGCATCTGCACGCTGCCGTTATCGGCCAGGGCATTGAAGAGTCGTTCGGCCTGCTCCGCGGACTCGACCCCGACCGAAATGCTTGCTCCCTTGATGCCTTCATAGGGGGCTGGGCAGAAAGGGGCGTTGTCCGAGGCCATCAGCATCTGGTCGCCGATGCGCAGCCGGGCATGCATGACCAGGTTGCGTGCTTCGTCGGGTATCTCCATGCCTTCGCTGTCGGGCATCTCGGCGTAGGTGATCATCGCCTCGAGCTTGGCATCGAAGCAGCGCTGATAAAGTTCGAAGGCTTCACGGCAGTTGCCGTCGAAGATCAGGTAGGTGGAAAGCTGCATGGTGGGTCTCCAGGGGATTTGTTGTTGGTGTTACTTCCCTTCGTCGATCCAGCGTAGTCGTTTTCGACACTCGTCCGGTCATTTTTTGTCGCTAACCGATTTAGCCTTGCGGCTTGCTGTGAGAGCGCGTCGCGCAGAGCGGGAGGTTCGATGATGTCGAAGTCAAAGGGCTGGTGTGCCAGCTGTCGGGCGAACCAGGTCAGGCTATCGGTGCGGGCGTGAAGCAATACGGCATTTTCGTCTGGCGTGAAGACGCCGATGTTGCGCCCCAGCTCCGCGACGGCATGGGCAAGGTCGGTGTGCAGGCGCACGCTGACGGCGGTGGCACGGGGGAGGCTGGCCATGCTCTTCGTCAGGTGTTCGGCGGGATCGAAATCGCCGGGGCGCTCGAAGCTGGCTTCGAGAGGCGTGGCCTCAATGATGCGGTCGAGGCGAAAGCTGCGCAGGTCGCGGCGCAAGTGGCACCAGCCACTCACATACCAGCGCCCACCGCGAAAGATCAGCCCATAGGGGTTGAGTACGCGCTGCGTCAGTTGCTCTCGGTCATCTTGATAGTCGAGAAGCACACGTTGGCGCGTCTGGGTGGCAGTGGCGAACAATACCAGCAGGCGTTCGTCGCCCGGGGCGCGTGCCGCAGGCAATTCCAGCCGTGCGCTTTCGCTCAGCGCCTGTGCCTGCTGCTTCAACTTGGCGGGCATGACCCGCTCCAGCTTGGCCCGCGCGGTTTCCAGCGCCGGGGCGGCCTCGGCGATGCCCAGTCCCTGGGCGGCGAGCAGCCCCAGCGAGACGGCCAGTGCCTCTTCGCTGTTGAACATCAGTGGTGGCAGCTTGAAGCCTGGCATCAGGCGATAGCCGCCATGTCGCCCCCGCTCGGTGGTGACGGGAATGCCCAAATCCTCAAGGGCCTGAATGTAACGCCGCAGCGTACGGCGGTCGACGTCCAGCCGCTCGGCCAGCTCCCGGCCGCTCATGTGGCGGTGGGTCTGCAGCAGTTCCAGCAGCGTCAGTACGCGAACGGTGGGATTGGCCACGCTGATTATTCCGTTTTTAATAGGGCATGATATGTCCTATTTAGCCATTACCTTGCTGACAAGGCCAGGCGCAGAGGGCGCTGGCTTTTCTCACTCACTTTTTTCACTTAACACGGAGCAAGGCAATGGAACCCGTTCTCTTCTATGGCGTACCGCAAGGCTGTTCGTTCGGCTCTATCGTGGCTCTCGAGTGGCAGGGCCAGCCCTACCGGCTGTGCCGCATCGAGATGATGGAGCAGCCCTGGGACCCGCTCTACGCCAAGGTCAATCCGCTGTTCCAGACCCCGGCGCTACTGCTGGAGGACGGCGAGCCTCTCACCGAGAGCCTGGCGATTCTGCAGCATCTGGCTGCCCGCGACCTCGAAACTCGGCTGGGCTTCGCACAGGGCAGTCGTGAGTTCGATCGCCTCAACCAGATGCTGGCCTACCTCAATACCGATTTCTTCTCGGCCTTCAATCCGCTGTGGTGGCTGTACGAAACCCAAGGGTTGAACGGTGTGGAGCAGGAAGTGCTGCGCCGGCTGGGGCGTGAGAAGGTTGCCGAGGGCTGCGCCTACCTCGATGGCTTGTTGGCAAAGCGCGAATGGTTGCTTGGCGATGAGCGCAGCATGGCGGATGCCTACTTCGTCGGCATCGCCCGCTGGGCCGAGTACCATCGGTTGTTCGATATTGGCAGCGAGTATCCTCATCTGGCGCGGCACCTGGCGAAGCTCAGGGACGACCCGGCCGTGCGCTTCGCCGATGCCATCGAGCGCGGCGAGCAGCCGATGGGGAAGGGGCACTTCAAGGGCCATGTGAGCCTGCGGGAATTGGAGCCTCGTCTGGCCGCCTAGGGCTTCCGGGTAAGTAAGGACTTACCGGGGCGCAAGCATATCAATCTATGAGGTTTGGTCATGGCGCTTGCGGCTGTCCGCAGGCGCCTGTTCGCGTTCATGCATGCCATAGTCGCGCATCACCGTGGCGACGCGCAGGCGGTAGTCGTCGAACACTACTTCACGACCCTGAGCCTGGGCGCTGCGATGGCGTTCGAGCTGGCGCCATTGGGCGACGGCCTGCTCGTCGCGCCAGAAGGAAAGGGAGAGGATCTTGCCCGGCTGGGTCAGGCTTTCGAAGCGTTCGATGGAGACGAAGCCATCTATCTCATCGAGCAATGGGCGTAGGCTGGCAGCGATATCGAGGTATTGCTCGCGGTGGCCGGACTTGGGAATGACTTCGAAGATAACGGCGATCATGAGGCACTCCAGTTTTGACTTGTAGGTGGCAGAGCGACGCTCCGGCTTCTTCTGTTATGCCGTTCCATTGTGTCTCCTTGATCTATGCTTGTCAGACATAAACCGTTAGGCACGGAACTAACTATGGATGAGCCGGACCTGCCACGCCTTGCTCGCACCATCGGCGAGCCGACCCGAATGGGTATGCTGGCGCTGCTGATGGAAGGGCGGGCATTGACCGCCAAGGAGCTTGCCTACGGTTGCGGCGTGCAGCCGGGCACGGCGACGGAGCATCTTAAGCGCTTGCAGCGCGACGGGTTTATTACCTCGACCGCACAGGGGCGGCACAAGTACTACCGGCTAGCGACAGCCGAAGTGGCGCATGCCGTCGAGGCGTTGATGGTGGTGGCTCAGCCGGTGCAGGTGGCCTCGCCATGCAGGCGTCCTTCGGGTGCCCTGGGAGCTGCGCGATTCTGCTACGACCACCTGGCCGGGGAGTTGGGCACACGGCTGACGGCAGTACTGCTCGAAAGGGAGTACTTGGTCAAAAATGGCGAGGCCATGGACGTGACGGAGCGAGGCAAGGCCTGGTTTGCCAACTTCGGCATTGATGTCACTTCCCTGCGCAAGCGCCGCCGGCGTTTTGCCTACCCCTGCCTCGACTGGAGCGAGCGGCGCGATCATCTCGGCGGTGCGCTGGGCGCCGCCATGGCCGAGCGCCTGCTGGAACTCGGCTGGATCGAACGGCACAAGCACTCGCGGGTGGTGTGCATCAGCAATCAGGGCCATCAGGGGCTAGCGCGCGAGTTCGGGTTCGTGATCGAGGCGTCGCCGAGTGATCAGCCGGTCGCGATCTCGTCGTAGCCGCGGTTCAGGAACTGCACGAAGCAGAAGCCATGACCGAAGGGATCGGCCATCAGCGCGAGCTTGCCCCAGACATCGGTGGCGGTGGGCTGTTCCTGGGTGGCGCCGGCTGCGATGGCGCGCTCCATCGCGGTATCGATATCTTCTACCACCACGTCCAAGTGCACCGGCGTCCAGTGGCGAGTGTATTGGCGTTGAGCGCCGGGTGTGGCGCCTGCTGCAGCATAAGCCGGCGATCCGGTGGCCTTGGCCAGCAGGTAGATTGGCGCCGGACCGCCGATCAGTTCGACACCGTCATCGCCGAAGCGCCGCCCGACTTCGAGGTCGAAGGCCTGTACGTAGAACTCGATGCCACGTTCCAGATCGTCCACGTCCAGGTTGATGAGAAAATTCATGCTGCCTCCTGCCAATGAATCAAAGCCAATGCTGGCAAGTGTTGTAGAGATAGGTCCTGTCCGGTAAGTAAGTACTTGCCGGGGGAGTTTGGGAAGGGTAGCAGGCTTTGTGGGATAGCCGCTGCGGTTGGTGTGCGATGCTATGCTGCGTTTGTCAGGGCATGATCAGTTCACTTTGAAAGCAAGAGACGGAGTGTGCCGGGCGGGCACAGGGTTCACCCTGAACTCATGGAGACGCCGAAGCCACAGCGGGAGCCCGTCATGAGCGAGACATCCACTGAGTCACTTGCCACCTTCGATTCCGATGAGGCGAAATGGTCGGCGGTCCTGACCCGCGATGCCGAGGCGGACGAAGCCTTCGTCTACGCGGTGCGCACCACCGGGATCTATTGTCGCCCTACCTGTCCATCCCGTCGGCCACGCCGCGAGAACGTGGAGTTCCATGCCGACGCGTCGGCAGCCGAGCAGGCCGGCTATCGGCCGTGCCGGCGCTGCCAACCTCAAGAGGTCTCGCTGGCGCAGCGTCATGCCGAGCGCGTTGCCCGCGCCTGTCGGCTCATCGAAGCCGCCGATGACCTGCCTTCTCTCGATGAGCTGGCGCAAGCCGTCGGTTTGAGCCGCTTTCACTTCCACCGGGTGTTCAAGTCGATCACCGGGCTCACACCCAAGGCCTATGCCGTCGCCTGTCGCGCGGATCGTGTGCGCCAGGCCATGACACAGCATGAGACGATCACCGAGGCGATGTACGAAGCGGGCTTCAATTCCAGTGGGCGCTTCTATGCAGAATCGACTCATATGCTCGGTATGACGCCGCAACGTTACCGTACGGGAGGCAAGGGTATGGAGATTCGCTTCGCCCTGGGCGAATGTTCACTGGGTACGATACTGGTGGCGACCAGCGAAAAGGGCATTTGCGCCATTTCCCTGGGCAGCGATCCGGAGCAACTATTGCTGGAATTCCAGGACCGCTTCTCCAATGCCAAACTCATCCCCGGGGGTAAGGAGTTCGACACCTGGGTTGCCAAGGTGGTTGGCTTCGTCGAGGCGCCGGGTGTCGGGCTGTCACTGCCTTTGGATATTCGAGGAACCGCCTTTCAACAGCGGGTATGGCAAGCGCTGACCGAAATTCCCGTCGGCACTACCATCAGCTATGCGGAATTGGCGGAGCGAATCGGCTCTGCCAAATCGGTGCGCGCCGTGGCCAGGGCCTGCGCCTCCAATACCATTGCGCTTGCCATCCCCTGCCACCGGGTCGTGCGTAGCGATGGGGCGCTCTCGGGCTACCGCTGGGGCGTGGAGCGCAAGCGCACGCTGCTCGAACGTGAGGCGCCACTGGCGGATGCTGCCATGCTGCAGCATGAATGAACGGGTTTCATCGCTGAACTTCGTCCATGGGCGGTTCTTCCAGCGCCTCGGTGATGCCCGCCTGGGGCGTGCGTTCCAGATAGGTGGAGAGCACCACATAGCTGCGTGTGGCCTTGATGCCCGGCATGGCGTAGAGCCGAGCGAGCAGGCCCTCCAGCGCCCGGCTGCTGGCGCAGCGCACCTTGAGCAGGGTGCAGGTGTCGCCGGCCACCGAGTGGATCTCCTCCAATTCGGGTAATTCGGCCAGTGATCTGAAGGTACGGCTCTTGCTGCCGCCGGTGGTATCGACATGCACGAAGGCCAGAAAAGGCTTCCCGGTGGCGGGGCCGTCCAGCACCGCCACCGTGCTGCGGATGCGTCCCGAGGCTCGCAGACGCTTCACCCGTTCGTGTACGGCTGGAGCCGAAAGGCCGACGCGGCTCCCAAGTTGGGCATAGCTGAGCCCGGCGTCCACGGCCAGTTCGCCTAATATCTTTCGGTCGAAAGTGTCCAGGGGCCGGGCTTCCCGTTCCTTGTCCCGAACGATTTCTGTATTTTCATGGTTAGGCATTTTCGACGTTGCTCCGAATGTCATTCCTTTCTTCAATGGTAATGTCGAACCTCATATGGAGCGAGCCGTGTTCTCTCGTCGCGTTCTCTTGCTGACCGCCGCCATTGCCGTGATCGGTGCCAATTCGCTGGCGCTGAGCCCCATCGCCGCCACGGTGGCGGCGTCATTTCCGGGCCGCAGCGCTGCCGATGTGGTGACGGCCGCGGCGCTCTATGGTCTGGCCACTGCGTGCAGCGCGCTGCTGCTGGCTTCGCTGAGCGATCGCATCGGCGCCGAGCGTGCCCTGATGCGGGCGCTGCTGGTGCTGTCGGCTTCCCTGGGCGCTGCTGCGCTTTCGCCGGCGCTGTGGACGCTGATTGCCGCCCAGGCGCTGGCCGGCCTGGCGGCGGGCGTGGCGCTGCCGGCGATCTACACCCTCACCGCGCAGGTGGCCGAGAAGGGGCGCGAGAGCCAGACGCTGAGCTTCGTGCTCACGGGATGGACGCTGAGCCTGGTGGTCGGGGTCGGCCTGGCGGCGCTGCTGGCCGATCTGCTGCATTGGCGTGCCGTCTTCTCCCTCTTGGCGCTGGCCGCCGTAGGATTGGGGCTGGGGATCTCGCGTTGCCGCAACTGGGGGGCAAGAGCGGGCGGTGAAACGCCGAGTTCCGCCTTCAAGGCACTGCGAATCCCCGGCATTCACCCGGTACTGCTGAACGTTGCGGCTTACATGACGGCGTTTTACGGCCTGTACACTTTTCTCGGCCCGTACCTGGGCGAGGTTCTGCAGCTTCCCACGTCCTTCGCCGGGCTGGCCATTGCCATCTATGGCCTGGGCTTCGGCGCCGCCGCACCGTTGGGGCGGTTGGTCGACCGCTACGGTGCGACCGCCGCCGCCGGTACCACCTTTGCCGGCCTGATGCTGGTCTACCTGGGGTTGATGGCGGCCGCTGCTCTTCCGCTGGTGATGCTGGCGCTCTGTCTTGCCTGGGGCGTGGCCAATCATCTCGGCTTGAACCTGCTCATGCGCCAACTTGCCGAGATCGACCCGACGCAGCGTGGGGCCATCATGGGGCTGTATAGCGCCATCACCTATCTGTGCGTCTTCGTCGGTGCGCTGCTCTACCGGCCGATCTTCACCCACTTCGGCTTTGCCGCCTGCGCCTGGGCCTCGGCAATGCTGGTGCTGCCTGCCCTGGGCTGGGCGCTGGGGCAGTGGCGTAAAAAGCAGGCTGAGCTACGCTGCCTTTCGGAGCATGATACGTCGGCAAAGGAGGTATAACGGCATGATCGCCTACACCATGGTCGGAACCCGGGACCTGGAGAAAGCGCTGAAATTCTACGATCCACTATTCGCTGAAATGGGCTGGGACGTCTGCTGGAAAGACGATTCCTGCGTTTCCTACGGCAAAGAGGCCGCTCTCGACTTCCCTCGCTTCTTTGTCGGCTATCCCTTCGATGGTCAGGAAGCCAGTGTGGGGAATGGCACCATGACGGCCTTTCAGTTCGCCGCACCGGCACAGGTCGACAGGCTGTATGAAATTGCCATCAGCAACGGTGGCAGTGACGAAGGGGCACCGGGATACCGGCCTCAATACGGCGAAGGCTTCTATGCAGCCTATGTTCGCGACTGCGATGGCAACAAGTTGGCGTTTGTCGTTTATCCGGATGAGTCAGAGGATGAGAAGTAAACCACCATCCTGAGATGCCGATGCTCGTCCACCAGCAGCATGGCGTGTTCGTACTCCCTCGGGGTTGAGTCGGCGTCGACGAGCGTGCCGATGCCGTAGCGGTAGGCTTCATGGTTGGGCTGTCCCCACCAGCGGCGAAAGTCCGGCGACAGCTTGGAGAGCGCTTCTGTCAGCTCCTGCATGGCGGGGTCCTCGGGTGCGGCGGCCAGGTCGCAGCGAAACTGGGCCAGCAGGCGGGAGGCATCCCGATGCCAGTCGGGAAGGCGCCTACGTAGTGCGGGGTCGGCGAACAGCAGGCGCATCATGTTGCGCTCGCCGGGCTCCTTGTCGCCGAGGCCGAGCAGGGCATCGGCGGCGGCATTCCAGGCGATGATGTCCCAGCGCATGTTCATCACATAGGCAGGCCTTGGCATGTCGTCCATCAGCGTCTGCACCAGGGGCGGAATTTCCTGCCACTGGTAGGCCTCCACCGGTGGCGGGCGGCGGTGGGCGAGCAGGAACAGATGACAGCACTCAGCATCGTCGAGCTTGAGGGCTTTTGAAACGCTGAGCAGGAAGCTCTCCGAAACGTTGATGTCGCGCCCCTGCTCGAACCAGGTGTACCAAGTCAGTCCCACGCCGGCGAGGGTGGCCACTTCCTCGCGGCGCAGCCCCGGGGTGCGCCGTCGTCCGGTGCTGGGCAGGCCGACGTCGGCCGGCGTCAGCTTGTTGCGATGATGAACCAGGAAGTCGGTGAGTTCGCTGCGGGTTCGGTCGAGGCTGCGTCCGCCCATGTTATTAACCTATGCAATTACTTCTGGTAATAGGATAAGTGGCTATATTGTACCCCTATTAAGATAGGCCAAGACTACCATGCCAACCCTATGGAAAGGAGGCACGGCATGGTTTCCCTCAATGAAGTATCAGGCTCGCGTCTCGCCCGGCAGCGGGCGGGTATCAAGGAGTGGGCCGGCCTGGCGGTGCTGGCGCTGCCCACGGTACTGCTCGGCCTCGACGTCACGATTCTCTATCTGGCCTTGCCCGCCCTGGCGGCGGATCTGCAGCCGAGCAGCACCCAGGCGCTGTGGATCATGGATGCCTACGGTTTCATGATCGCCGGCTTTTTGATCACCATGGGTACCTTGGGCGACCGTATCGGCCGACGCCGGCTGCTAATGATCGGTGCCGTGGCCTTCGGCATTACCTCGGTGATCGCGGCCTATTCCACTAACGCGGCGATGCTGATTGCCGCACGTGCGCTGCTTGGCGTTGCCGGTGCGACGCTGATGCCGTCGACCCTGGCGCTGATCAGCAACATGTTCGGCGATGTGCGTCAGCGCGCCTTGGCCATCGGCGTGTGGGCCACCATGTTCGCTCTGGGCATGGCGCTGGGACCGGTAGTCGGCGGCGTGTTATTGGAGCGCTTCTGGTGGGGCTCCGCCTTTCTGGTGGCGGTGCCCGTGGTGGTCGTACTGCTGATTGCGGCACCGATTTTGCTGCCGGAGTATCGTGCGAAGCGCAGTGGACCGCTGGATTTCACTAGCGTGCTGCTCTCGCTGGCGGCGATTCTGCCAGCTGTGTATGGCGTAAAGGAGATCGCCAAGGCGGGGCTCGAACCCGTTTCGCTTCTGGCACTGCTGCTGGGAGGCGTAATGGCGCTTGCCTTCGTGCGTCGTCAAAAGCGCTTGGCCGATCCATTGCTCGACATGCGTCTGTTCGGTAGCCGCACGTTCAGTGCCGCTCTGATCGTATTGTTGGTTGGCCTAGTGGGCGTTTCCGGTGTGATGCTGCTGGTAACCCAATACCTGCAGCTGGTGGCAGGGCTCACGCCGTTGGCGGCGGGGCTCTGGATGGGGCCGCCGGCGTTGATGATGGTGCTGGCGGGCATCGTTGCGCCGTTGCTCGCCCGCCGTATACGCCCGGGATATGTGGTGGGAGCCGCGCTGACGCTCTCTACGCTGGGTTATTGGCTGCTGGCCACCGTCGAAGTCAACGCCAGTGGGGTGGGCCTGGCGATAGCTGGGTTCTCGCTGGTCTATCTCGGCCTGGGGACCATCGCTGCGTTGGGAACGGACTTGGTGGTAGGCGCGGCGCCGTCGGAGAAGGCCGGTTCGGCCTCGGCCATGTCGGAGATGGTGCAGGAGCTAGGCGTTGCGCTGGGTGTGGCCTTGCTGGGCAGCCTGGCCACTTTCGTCTATCGCGCTCAGGTCAGCGCGATGATGGCCGAGGGTGAAATTGCCGAGGCGGCGGACATCGTGGAGGAGAGCCTTTGGGCCACCGTTTCGGCCGGCGAGAGCCTGCCTGCAGGCGTATTGCTGGAAGCCCAGCAGGCCTTCACCGCGGGGTTGAACGTGACCGCCACGGTGGGTGGTATCGCCATCCTGGCGCTGGCGGTGGTCTCCATCGTCAGCCTGCGCCATGTCGGGGCGATAGGAGAGGAAGTTCAGGAACATCCAGCCGAGAAGGGCGAGCCATGTACGCTCAGCTAGTTCCGTCGGTCGTCAGCGCATTCCATCCCGCCATGGCGCAGTCGGCAATGGCCTGCAGCGTTTCTCGTGAGGCGCCGTCGCGAGCCTGGATCGACATGCCGTGCTGCAGCGTGACGTAATAATTGGCGATTGCCCGGCAGTTGGTAGACGCGGGCAACTCGCCTTCCTCGACGGCACGCTTCAGGCGGCGCTCCAACAGGCAGCCATTGGCCTGTCGGTGCGACTTCAAGGCATCGCAGACCTGAGGGTTGGCACCCTGCATCTGCGGGGCGGCAAGCACGATCATGCAGCCTCGTGGAGCAGGGCCACGCGTGAAGGCCTCGGCCGTGGCGTGCAGCACTTGCTCGATGGCGCTACGTGCCGTCGGCGCCGTCTCCACCTGCTCCCAGATACCGCTGCCTTCCGAGCGTACGTAGAGTGCCACCGCTTCCTGGAACAGTGCCTCCTTGCTGCCGAAGGTGGCGTAGAGGCTGGGTGCGTTGATGCCCATGGCCCCGGTCAGATCGGCAAGCGAGGCGCTGTCGTAGCCCTGGGCCCAGAACACTTCCATGGCACGGCGTAGGACCTCTTCCCTGTCGAAGCCGCGGGGTCTGCCACGTGGGGGCATGCTCCACTCCTTTTTGTATCGATAGCTACAAAATATCTTGACAGATGCTTGCGCGTCCAGCCATCTTGTTTTTTGTATCGATCACTATATAATTGGAGCGAGACATGCAGCGACTCAGCGGAAAGGTAGCGATGGTTACCGGTGGCAGTCGGGGTATCGGTGCCGCCATTGCCCGGCGTCTGGCAGAGGATGGAGCGAAGGTTTGCGTGACCTACGTCAGCGGCGAAGCCCTGGCGCAGTCGGTGGTGGACGAGATCGTCTCGGCGGGCGGCCTTGCTATGGCGATTCGTGCCGACAACCGTGACGACGCAGCGCTCGAAGCTACAGTCGGGCGTACGGTGGCCGAATTCGGCAGCCTCGATATCCTGATCAACAACGCGGGCATCTTCCCGACCGGAACGATAGAGGAAGTGACTCTGGAAGAGTTGGATCGCACCATTGCGATCAATCTGCGTGCGCCGGTGGTGGCTGCCATGGCGGCGGTAGGACATATGCCGGAGGGCGGTCGCATCATCACCATCGGCAGCAATCTGGCCCAGCGTGTTCCCTGGCCCGGCATCAGCCTGTATGCCATGAGCAAGGCGGGGTTGGTGGGGCTGACCAAGGGGTTGGCACGAGATCTCGGGCCGCGCGGCATCAACGTCAATATCGTGCATCCGGGCTCTACCGATACCGATATGAACCCCGCCGACGGCGAGCTCTCCGACCCCCAGCGCAGCTTGATGGCCATCCCCCGCTACAACGAGGCCGACGACGTGGCCGGCCTGGTAGCCTGGCTGGCGGGCCCGGAAGGGCGTTCGGTGACAGGCGCCGAGTTCACCATCGACGGCGGTGCCAATATCTAGCGAAGCGGGCTCGGGCGTGTGCTTTATTACTGTGACAGTTTGACCCACGGCATTGCGTGTGTCCGGCTACACTGAATTCTTGTAATTTGTAACCACAAGAATGATAGGACCAATATGGTTGAAGCTTCCTTGCCGCGTCCGCTCTCTTACGATGTCCCTTCGACTTGCCGTGATGCTCTGCTGAATTTGGCTGAGTACGCGGCAGATATGCCCATGGACCGTCATGGCATTGGAGTAACCGAGAAGCTTGAGGCACGCCTATGCGAACTATTGGGCCATGAGGCGGCCGTCTTCATGCCCTCAGGCAAAGCGGCCCAAAATATTGCCCTGAAGATCTGGTCCCAACGCCGCCAGTGCAACCGTATCGCCATTCACCCCCGCTCGCACATTGAAGAGTGGGAGGCGAAGGCATATAGCGAACTATTCGGCTTACAGAGCACGAAGCTAGGCGCTTATGATTGCCAGACCACCGTTGAGGACTTCAAGGCGATTCAGGAGCCGCTCGGTGCCGCGGTGATAGAGCTTGCTTTACGGCCGCTCGGGTGTGTGACCATTCCTTTGGATGAGCTGAGGGACATGGCTGATCATGCACGATCGCAAGGTATTCCGCTGCATGCCGATGCCGCGCGTATTTGGGAGGCGCAGCCGGGTTATGGCTGCACGCTGGCCGAGATAGCTGCGCCTTTCGATACGCTGTACGTGTCGCTATATAAAGTACTGAGAGGCTTTGCGGGTGGGGCACTACTTGGCCCCGCGGACTTCATCGCAGAAGCACGTATCTGGCAACACCGCTTGGGACAGAATCTGTATCGGCAATTTCCATATGCACTTGCTGCCTTGCAAGGACTTGAGGTGATGCTACCCCGCGTGCCAGCTCTGTTTGAACGAGCAAGCCTTCTGGCCGAGCGTATCGCCGAAGTGGAAGGCGTGATCAGGGTGAATCCACAGAAACCATGCACGCCTAGCTTCCAGGTTATCTTCGAGGCCTCTGTCGAAGAGATGCACAAGGCGCGCGATAGAGTAGCCGCCAACAAAGGAATCTGGCTATTTGACGCGGCCTGGCCTTCTCCGTATCAAGGGCTAGCCATGTTCGAGGTGCACATTGGTACCTCGGCACTGGGAATGCTTCCCGACGATATCATCGATGCCATATGGCAGTTCTCTATGGAGCTCAAGCGCTAACCAGGCGTTCACTGCAAGACCAGCTCGACCCGTCGGTTTCGGGCGCGGCCGGCTTCATTGGTGTTGCCGGCGATAGGGGCCAGCGGAAGAGGCTAGGCGTGCCAGCACCGCCTCGCAGAGGGCCCCTATCGGTTGCCGGGAGTCGAGCCGCATGACCGGGCACGGGAGTCGGCGTAGTCAGCGTTCGTGAAGGCCGAGCGCGCCAGCAGGACGGCGGCGACCGAGACGAGCGCCATGGCGACCGCCACGCTCGTCCAGCCGAGACTTGCGGCCAGCGCGCCCCCGGCGGCCGGGCCGACCAGCATTCCGACATTGTTGCCCTGCATGGCGAGGCCCAGTGTCGCTCCCACAAGCTCGGGGCGCGGCGCGAAGCGGGGCACGCTATCCATCAGCACGACTGGGATCAGGCCGGCCATGAAAGCGAACAGCACCGCGAAGATGGCGATCGCGATCCAGGAAAGATCGGCAGCCAGCACGCCGAAACCGAACAGCGTCATCACGAGAAAGCCCGCCGCCAGCACATGAAGTGGTTGGCGGCCCGAAGCGAGCAGGAAGCCGGCGGCGAGATTGCCAATACCACTTGCTGCGATGGCGATGGCTGAGACCGTGCTGGCCAGTTCCGGGCCGAGCTCGAACCGTTCCGTGAGCAGTGAGGGCAGGAAGCCGAACACCACGAAGAAGGCAGCCGAGAAGGCGGCGAAGATAGTGGCGAGCGCCCATGGCCCGGGTGCGACGAGCGCCTGCTTCAGTTGCGAGCCGATACGTTGGACGTGAGCAGTCGCCACCTTCTGCGATGGGATGGCGAAGACGAAGAAGACAGCATAGGCGAGCAGGATCGCCGAGTTGAGCAGCCAGAAGCCACGCCATTCGAGCAGGGTCAGGAGTGGCGCGGCGAGCATCACCACGGTCATCCCTACCGGCATGACCGTAGCCCAGACCGCGATAGCGCGATCCTGTATCCCCCTGGCAACGATGGCGAAGATCATCGTGGGTCCGGCCACGAAAACCGACATGAAGCCCAGCCCCTCGATGACACGAGAGAGCATCAGCAGTTCGACGCCGGTCGAAACGCCACCGAGCCCTGCGCCGAGCGCCTGAAGCGCCAGCCCGCCCACCACCATGCGCTTGGTGTCGATCCGGTCGGCCGCCAATCCCACAGGCGCCCCGACGATGGCCCCGACGATCGCGAAGGCCGATATGAGCCACGAGACGACGACGAGACTGAGGCCGAGATCGAGCTGGACGGTGCCGAGCGCCATCGGCGCCTTGCCAACCTGAAAGGCGGAGACCACGCCTGTGCCAGCGATGATGAAGACCGTGCTCCATCCCGCCTGCCGCGGCGGGTTCGATTGGGAGTATTGCGTTGCGGGCATTGTCGTGCGCTCCGTCTGTTCGTGCTGTGACTTTCTCCCCACCGTGCCTATGCCGAGACCGTGTAGGGTACGGAGTGGCGTGCGGTGCGCAGCGCCTTGGCCCACCATTTGAGTTGATGCAGCATCGTGTTCGCCGCTGCGGCACAGCCGGTCGGATTGCGTGGCTGGCCGTTCTCGTCGAACTGGTCCCGCGGGTTCTGAAAGCTGACCGTGTCGCGCAGGGTAACGGCATGAAGCTCGGGCATGACGCCGCGCAAGTGCTCGACCGCGCGCACGCCGGCCGCGAAACCGCCATAGGCTACGAAGCCGACCGGCTTGGCTCGCCACTCTTCGTAGCCGAGGTCGATCGCCTGCTTCAGCGAAGCCGGATAGCTGTGGTTGTATTCCGGCACGACCATCACGAAGGCGTCGGCCGCGTCGAGCCGTGCGGTGTATGCATTGAGGTCGTTATCCAGCTCTGCGGGAAGGATCGCGGGGAGGTTGAGGTCGGCCAGGTCGATGTAATCGACCTCGAACTCCTGGCTGTCCTTCACATGGTTCAGGAACCACTTGCCGATCGTTGGTGCGAAGCGGCCTTCACGATTGCTGCCGACGATGATCGCGAGGCGGATGGGCGTGTCATTCATGGTCTTCTCTCCTTTGTTGGTCCTGCCGCTGGGCAATGGCGTGTCGTTCCCGCCGGAACGAAGCTCTGGCGGGGAACGTGTGGTCGATGTCGGGATGAAGGAGTCTGTGCGCTCAGGTGCGCGGTGCTTCCGTAGGAGTTTTATGCCACAGCTTGGTGATTCACGGGACTGACAAAAGATGGATCATCTTGATCTATCGGATTGGACTATTGCGGTCAGTCGATCAACTGATCCTGGCCGCAGCTATTGCATCGATCTCCAACGAGCAGGCCGATAGGGCGTCCAGCAGCGCCTTGCGGAAGGCGGCGCCCGCCGGACCGAGAGGCCGGTCGATGCGGCGGGCAAGGTAGGTCTGCGTCATTGATTCGCCGCCCTCGGAGAAGGCTGCGACCGGAAGCCGAACGAGATCACCCTCGTGCAGCTCGCGTTCGATCATCCAGAGCGGGAGGCTGCCCCAGCCGACTCCCGACAGGATCAGCGTCTTCTTCGTAAGGTTGTCCGCCACCCGCCAGCGCGACGGGGATACCACGCCATAGTCGCGCTTGCCTGTGAGCGCAGACGGATCTTCGCCAACCACCTGGATGTGATCGGCGAGCGTAGTCGTGCTGAGTGGTGCGCCGACCGTCTGCGCGAGCGGATGGCCTCGCGCGACAACGGCGGCACGTCTGACTGTCGTCAGCGCTTCCAATTCGATCGCCGGATTGATCAAGTCGATTCCGCTGATCGCCAGATCGCATTCACCTTCCAGCAACGCTTCAAACGATGCCCCAAGCGGCGTCGAGAGAATACGGAAGGTGACCGTGGGATAGGTTTCGCAAAGCGCGTTGAGGGCGCGCCCCAGGACCGGTAACGGGAACTGTGGGTCGAGTGCCACGGTGATCTCCAGTTCCACGCCCTGGCCCAGCCCCCGCGCCCGCGCGCGCACCGCGTCGACCTTGATCAGCAGCGCCCTGACATCTGCCAGAAGTGACGCTCCGGAGGGGGTGAGCCTTGGCCTGTGACCGGAACGGTCGAAGAGCTCCACCTCAAGCTGCGCTTCGAGATTGCCAATGGCATGGCTAATCGCCGACTGCACCCGCGACAGCCGCATCGCCGCCGCGCGGAAGCTGCCGGTCTCGGCGACGGTGACGAAGACGCGCATCTGATCGAGCGTCAGGCCGTCCAACATGTTCGATTCCTCCGATCATTCTCTGCGAACGTATAGCACTCCCCTGTATAGGCTCAACGACCGATCGGCAGCACCCGAAGCGAGCTAAGTTGTCTCCTTACTGCAATACCAATTCGACCCGGCGGTTTTGGGCGCGGCCGGCTTCATTGGCGTTGCTGGCGATGGGAGCGAGCGAGGCCACGCCGCGGGCGTCCAGCCGGGCGGCGTCGATGCCGTCGAGAGCGCTCAGGGCTTCGACGACGGCATTGGCGCGCCGCTGTGAGAGTTCGAGGTTGTAGTCGAGGCTGCCCTGATTGTCGGTATGCCCGACGATATGAACGGCGAGTTCCGGTGCACTGCGCAGCAGCTCGGCCATCTGGTCGAGGGCTTCGGCCGACTCTGCCTCGATGGTGGCGCTGTCGGTGGCGAAGAAGATGCCATCGACGATTACGCTGCCGTCTGTATCGAGGGCAGCCTGCAGGGCGCCGGCATCCTTGACGCTAATCTGGCCGAGCTGCAGCGGCTCGCTCTCGACCACTAACTGGCGGACCAGCGTGCGGTCATTCGATCGGTCTTCCATGATGTAGAGGAAGACGTGGGCCGTACCTTGCTCGTCGGCACGCATGGCCAGCAGCGCACGGGAATCGTCATTGAAAGCGGCGCGGTCGAAGGCCGGCGGGAAGACCACCCCTTCGTTGAGCACGTAGCGGCTGAACCCCCGCCCGCATTGGGTGGGCCCGGCACAGCTGAAGAGGATATCGAAATCTTTCTCGGCCAGGGTGGCTTCATAGTTTCTGCCGACTTCGAACGCGGTATGCTCGACTGGAAGTCGATAGCCGATGCGGGTCACGCGGCCTTCGAGCTCGATTTGGTTGTCGACTGCTCTGGCATCCGCGATCGGTCCACTGGGCAGCGTCGCGGCATCGTAGTTGGAGGTTTGGTAGGCGCTGATGGTGGCATCGCCGAAGCGGCCGAGTAGCGGATGGTCGGCGGAGCCTTCGATATCGGCCATGGCGGGCATCGAGCAGGCAAGCAGCAGTGCGGTGAGATTGGTCAGTCGCTTCAGTTCCATCTGAGGATTCCTGATTGTCGTTATTGTTGCGTACCTAGCCTAGGGTGCATTTTTATCGCCGTATCCGCTGCTCCTGTCCAGTGCCTGGTGCATCTGTGTGAGTTACAGGCCACGCCGAGCGTGGCCTGTCCGCTATCAGGCGTCGACCAGATCCTCCTCGAGATTCTTCGCCCATGCCATGACCAGCGCGTCGATGTTCTGCTCGGCCTGGGCCAGAGAGGCCTGCAGGCGCTCGTCGCCAAACTCGTCGTACTCTACCGCGATGCCGTGCACGTCATCGAGGCCCAGGTAGCCGAACACAGTGCGGATGTGCGGCTCGACATGGTTGGTGTGGGCCATGCGCTCGCCCGGTGCATAGCCGTAGTCGCCTCGGGCGCTCAACACCACCAGCCGCTTGTGCATCTCGGTCAGCATCGGCCAGTAGGGTAGCCCCTGGCGTGAGCGGTCGAAGCCGAAGGTACGCCCGACCCGGACGATATTGTCGATATAGGCCTTGAAGCCTGCTGGCACGCCGAAGTTGTACATCGGCACGCCGGCAACGATCACGTCGGCTTCCAGCAGTTCGTCGACCAGCGCATCGCTCTCGGCCAGGACGTCATGCATCCAGGGTTCGCGCGTCTCCGGCTTGGTGAAGGCGGCATGAATCCACTCTCCGCTGACCGGCTGAGGCGGGTGCTGTCCCACGTCACGATAGAGAATGCGGTCGTCAGGTCGGGCTCGTTTCCATTGTTCGACGAAGCGTGCGCTGAGGCGGCGGGAATGGGAGCCGTGGGGATCGATTCCGGAACGACCGGGGCGGGCGCTGGCATCGATGTGAAGTAGCGTGGTCATGAGTCTCTCCTGGCAAGTAGAATTCATCTTGGGTTGGTGCGTGAGAGACAGCATCGGTCCGTGGTGCATCGCTGACAAACGAGCATTTCTTGTGAAATGGATTAGCTGTATTTTTCTATGAAGAGTTTGGGCATGGCTGAGTTCTCACGAGGAGACGTCAGTGAAGCGACGCACGCTGCCACTATCGCAACTGCGCGCCTTCGAGGCGGCGGCGCGCCACCGCAGCTTCAAACGGGCCGCCGAGGAGCTGGCCGTGACGCCGGCGGCCATCAGCCATCAGGTGCGTGAGCTGGAGGCGCTGCTGGGCGTGGCGCTATTCGAGCGACGCACCCGCCAGGTGGTACCGACGGCGGCCGCGGAGCAGCTGTTCCCGGTACTGCGTCGTGGTTTCGACTCCTTTGCGGAAGCCTTGGAAGCGCTGCGTGAGCAGGGCAGCGGCGGCAGCGTCACGCTCTCCTGCACGGCGGCCTTTGCCAGCCAGTGGCTGTTGCCGCGGCTGGCCGACTTCAATGCCCGACACCCCGATATCGACTTGCGCATTCATGCCAGCGAAGCGCCGCTGGACCTGTCGCGCAGTGCGTCGCTGGCGATTCGTTACGGCATGGGGCCTTACCCGGAGCACGAGGCCGAGGTGCTGGCCAGCGACACCTTTGTCCTGGTCGCCAGCCCGCGGCTGGGGCTGGCCGTGTATGAGGACCTGAAGTGCGTTCGGCATATCGTCTTCGACTGGTACAGCCCGTCGCTGGGGTTACCCTCGTGGCAGCACTGGTGCCAGGCCGTGGGCGGCACCACTGCCGATTTGGGCGCGAGCCTTACCTTCTCCGACGAGAGCCACGCTATCCAGGCTGCCATTGGCGGGCAGGGCGTGGCGCTGCTGAGCCAGACCCTGGTAAGGGATGAACTCGAGCGCGGCGTGCTTCAGGTACCCTTCGGCCCGCGGCTGCCAGGGCTTCGCTATCAACTGGTCCGGCATGGGCGCTTCGCCGGCCACGTTGCCTTGGAGCGGGTGGCCGAGTGGCTGCGGGGAGCCTTTGCCCATCAGGGCGTTATGGGCTGAATGCTCTCCGTGGAGCCGGATCGCATTGTCGTACTTGTCGGGAAGGGCAGGACCGGTCATCTTGTGGAATGTGCCGGCATGACAGCTCGCGTGACGTCGATCCGGCCCCGCCAATGGAGAGACAACGCAGATGAATATCGAGCTCTGGCTGGCCTTCGTTGCCGCTTCCGCTGTGATGCTGGCAATTCCTGGGCCGACGATCCTCACCGTGATGAGCTACTCGCTGGCCTCGCGGCGACGTGCCAACTTGCCGCTGGTGGCCGCCGTCGCCCTGGGGGATTCCACGGCCTTGGCGATGTCGCTGCTGGGCCTCGGTGCCTTGCTGGCCACCTCGGCGTTCTGGTTCACCGCGGTCAAATGGATCGGCGGGCTCTATCTGCTCTACCTGGGTATCAAGCTGCTGCGTGCCGGGGCGAGCACCAGCGTCGAGCTCGCCTCGGCGGAACCCGTGTCGCGCTGGAAGCTCTTCGGCAATACCTACCTGGTCACGGCGCTCAATCCGAAGGGCATCGTGTTCTTCGTGGCCTTCCTGCCGCAGTTCCTCGATCCGCAGATGCCGGTGACGCCGCAGCTGTGGGTGCTGGCCGCCACCTTCGTCACGCTGGCCACGCTGAACGCTACCTGCTACGCCCTCTTTGCCGCTACTGCCCGCCGTTTGCTCTCCACGCCTCGTGCCCAGCGCGGCTTCCATCTGGTGGGTGGCTCGTTGCTTTCGGGCGCGGGGGTATGGGCGCTACTGGCCAGACGGCCGGCCTGACCTGAGGAATCTCCGGTGCTGAATGCCAACAAAGCCTAGGCTTCCAAAATCGCTCTACGTGTTGGCAGCCCGGTGTACGCCAGCGGCCAGTTCACGTACCAGGCCATGAACCGCCTCGACGGCGCCGTGGCGTGTCTCGGCACTTTCAATGCGCTCTACCAGCGCCGAGCCGACCACCACGGCATCGCTGAATCGGCCAATCGCTTGCGCCTGTGCGGCAGTGCGTATACCGAAGCCGACCGCAATCGGCAGGTGGCTATGCTCGCGCAGCCGACCCACCATGCGCTCGACATCCTGTAGCGCCGGGGCGCTACCACCCGTAATGCCGTTCACCGAGACGCAATAGAGGAAGCCCGAGGCATTGTCCAGCACCCGGGGGAGCCGCTTGGCGTCGGTGGTCGGGGTGGCGAGGCGAATGAAGGCAATGCCGTACTCCCTGGCGGGCAGGCACAGCTCGTCGTCATGCTCGGGCGGCAGGTCGACCACGATCAAGCCATCGACACCGGCACGGGCGGCATCCTCCAGGAATCGCGCCGCACCGTAGCGGTGTATGGGGTTGTAATAGCCCATCAGCACCAGCGGCGTTTGCGTATCCTGCAGGCGGAAGGCGTGCACCATCTCGAGCGTCCGGGTCATGTTCTGCCCGCCCGCGAGGGCGCGTAGCGCTGCCTTCTGGATCGTGGGTCCGTCGGCCATGGGATCGCTGAATGGCATGCCGAGCTCGATCACGTCGGCGCCAGCCGCCGGTAGCCCCTTCATTATTTCCAGTGAGGTCTCGAAGTCGGGGTCACCGGCGGTGACGTAGGTCACCAGGGCCGGCCTTTCCTCCGCCTTTAGCGCGGCAAAGCACTGGTCGAAGCGAGTGGCATCGTTCATGGGGCTCTCCTTGGCGGCGCTCATTGGAATTTCTCGCCGAGATGGTGGGCTACGCTCATCATGTCCTTGTCGCCACGCCCACTCAGGTTGACCACCATGATGTGGTCGTGGGGCAGTGTCGGTGCTCGCTTGGCGACCTCCGCCAGGGCGTGGGCCGATTCGAGCGCCGGAATTATTCCCTCCTGACGGCAGCAACTCTGGAACGCCTCGAGCGCTTCGTCGTCGGTGATCGAGACGTAGTCGATGCGCCCCTGCTCATGCAGCCAGGCATGCTCCGGGCCGATACCGGGGTAGTCGAGCCCGGCAGAGATGGAGTGGGCATCGATGATCTGGCCGTCCCCATCCTGCAGCAGGTAGGTGCGATTGCCGTGCAGTACGCCGGGCGTACCGCCGATGAGACTCGCCGCGTGCATGCCGGTCTCGACGCCCTTGCCGCCGGCCTCGACGCCGATCATCTTGACCGTCTCGTCGTCGAGAAAGGGGTGGAACAATCCCATGGCGTTCGAGCCGCCACCGATGCAGGCGATGAGGGAGTTGGGTAGACGACCTTCCTTCTCGAGAATCTGCGCGCGGGTCTCGCGCCCGATCACCGCCTGGAAGTCACGCACCATGGCGGGGTAGGGGTGCGGCCCGGCCACGGTGCCGATGATGTAGAAGGTGTCATCGACGTTGGTGACCCAGTCGCGCAGTGCCTCGTTCATCGCGTCCTTGAGCGTGCCCGTGCCCGTCGTCACCGGAATGACCTCGGCGCCGAGCAGCTTCATGCGAAACACATTGGGTTGCTGGCGTTCGATATCGGTCGAGCCCATGTAGACGACACAGGGCATGCCGAAACGTGCCGCTACGGTGGCGGTGGCGACGCCATGCATGCCGGCGCCCGTTTCGGCAATGATGCGTGTCTTGCCCATGCGTTTGGCGAGCAGGATCTGGCCGATGCAATTGTTGATCTTGTGCGCACCGGTATGGTTGAGCTCTTCGCGCTTGAGGTAGATCTTTGCCCCGCCGAAGTGCTCGGTAAGACGCTCGGCAAAGTAGAGCGGGCTGGGTCGGCCAACGTAGTCGCGCTGGAAGTAGGCGAGCTGACGCTGGAACTCGGTATCCCGCCGGGCCGCATCGTATTCGGCCTGAAGCTCGGCAATCAGCGGCATCAACGTCTCGGGCACAAAGCGACCGCCGAAGCGGCCGAACAAGCCATCGGCATCAGGCTGCATCGAGTATTCGATCATGGGCTACCTCGAAGGTCATGGGAGAACATTCAACGAAGCTAGCGCAGACAGGGGTGGCGAAAAATCGATAAGATGGGCGCTACATGTGAGCCTGGGTCACAGATCAATGCTTAATTCGATGCCGTCCCTCAGCGCTCTGCGCGCTTTCGAGGCCACCGCACGGCTGGGTAGCGTCACGGCTGCTGCCCATGAGCTCAGCGTGACTCACGGGGCGGTCAGCCGTCAGCTGCGTAGCCTGGAAGAACACTTCGGCGTAGCGCTGTTTGCAAAGGCGGGTCGAGGCCTGGAGCTCACGAGTCACGGGGAGCGGCTACAGCGCGGCGTTGGCGAGGCATTCGTCCGCTTGCGCGAGAGCTGTGCGCAGTTGAAGCGTGACGTCGAGGGGGCGCCGTTCATCCTCGCCTGTTCGGGCAGCCTCCTGGCGCGCTGGCTCATTCCCCGGCTCGATCATCTTCATGGTGAGCTGCCCGAACTCAAGCTGCATGTCGTATCGGGGGAGGGTGAGTTCACGCCTGGGCAGGATGAGATTAGCGCGACGCTGACTTTTTCCGCACCGCCGTGGCCCACTGAGGTAGAGGTGCATGAGCTTGCCGAAGAACATATCTGCGCGGTAGCGAGCCCGCAGTTGGCCACTCAATTCGATCCGGCGCAGCCGGCAACGCTGTTCAACGCCAAGCTGCTGCATACCGCCTCGCGGCCACAGGCCTGGCTGCAGTGGGCAAACGCACAGGCGCTCGACCCGGCACGCCTCGACCAGGCGCTGGCCGAGGGGCAGGGCTTCGATCATCTCTATTATCTGATGGAGGCGGCGGTGGCGGGATTGGGCGTGGCGATAGCGCCCCGGCTGTTGGTCGAGGGTGACCTGTGTAAGGGACGCCTCGTGGCACCGTGGGGATTCGTCGAGACACCCGCTCGGCTATGTCTGTGGCTTTCACCCAGTGGCAATCAGCGGAGCAGCATTCGGCTCATCGAGTGGCTCAAGCGTGAATTGAACGCCATGCTCTTGCCGCAGTAATTGCCTTCTTCCCGGGGAAGGGCATCGCGTTTCGCCCAACCCTCGATTACGTTGTAGGAAAGCGATATCCCGGAGCGCCCATGCCGCTCGATGTCTTCCACACCGCCGTCAGCCAATGGTTCGAACGCGATCTCGGTGCGCCCACCGAGGTCCAGGCGCGCGCCTGGCCGGCCATCGTCGGTGGTGGCCATGTGCTGATCGCTGCGCCCACCGGCTCGGGCAAGACGCTGGCGGCATTCCTTGCCGCCATCAATGGCCTGGTGCGTCGTGGGCTCGAGAGCGAACTGCCCGACGAGACCGTGGTGCTCTACGTTTCGCCGCTGCGCGCGCTCTCCAACGACATCCAGCGCAACCTGCAGTTGCCCATTGCCGGCATCGGCGAGGTGTTGACGGCTGCGGGGCAGCAGGCGCCTGAGCTCCGTGCCTGGGTGCGTACCGGCGATACCACGTCATCGGAACGCGAGCGCATGCGCAAGCGCCCACCGCACATTGTGGTGACCACGCCGGAATCGCTCTATGTGCTGCTCACCTCCGAGTCGGGTCGGCAGATGCTCTCGACGGTGCGCACCGTGATCGTCGATGAGATTCATGCCGTCGCCGGCACCAAGCGTGGCTCGCACCTGGCGCTGTCGCTGGAGCGTCTGGCCGGGCTCACCGCTCGCCCGCCGCAGCGCATCGGCCTGTCGGCGACACAGAAGCCGGTCGAGGCGGTGGCGGCGTTTCTCGCCAGTGGCGTCGACTGTACCGTCATCGATACCGGCCACGTGCGCGAGCGTGATCTGGCCATCGAAGTGACCGGCTCGCCGCTTAGCGCGGTGATGGCCAACGAGGTATGGGAGGAGGTCTACGACCGTTTGGCGGCGCTGGTGCGCGAGCATCGCACCACGCTGATCTTCGCCAACACGCGGCGCGTCTGCGAGCGGGTGGCGCGCCATCTGGCCGACCGCCTGGGCGAGGAGTGGGTGACTTCGCACCACGGCAGCCTGGCACGCGAGCATCGCCTGGAGGCTGAGCAGCGCCTGAAGCAGGGCGAGCTGCGTGCGCTGGTGGCTACCGCGTCACTGGAGTTGGGGATCGATATCGGCGACGTCGACCTGGCCTGCCAGCTCGGTTCGCCGCGCTCGATGTCGGCATTCCTGCAGCGAGTGGGGCGCTCCGGCCATGGCGTGGGGCGCGTACCCAAGGGGCGACTGTTCCCGCTGACACGCGACGATCTGGTGGAGTGCACTGCCCTCATGGGCGCGGTACAGGCCGGCGAACTCGACCGGCTGCACATCCCCGAAGGGCCGCTCGACGTGCTGGCGCAGCAGATCGTTGCCGAGGTTGCCGGGGCAGGGGAGGCCGAGGAGGCCGACTTGTTCGAGCGGGTGCGGGCTGCCTGGCCCTACCGGTCGCTGAGCGAGGAGAGCTTTGAGGCGGTGGTGCAGATGCTCGCCGATGGCTATACCACCCGGCGTGGGCGGCGCGGTGCCTACCTGCACCGCGACCGGGTCAACGGCCGCCTGCGGCCGCGGCGCAATGCTCGGCTCGTCGCGCTGACCAACGGCGGGGCGATTCCCGATCACTTCGATTATGACGTCATCCTGCAGCCCGAAGAGATTCGGGTCGGTACCGTCAACGAGGACTTCGCCTTCGAGAGCATGGCCGGCGATATCTTCCAGCTCGGCAACCAGGCCTACCGTATCCTGAAGCTGGCCACCGGCAAACTCTACGTCGAGGATGCCCGCGGCGCGCCGCCGAGTATCCCGTTCTGGTTCGGTGAGGCGCCGGCGCGCACCGCTGAGCTCTCGCAAGCCGTCTCGCGACTGCGCGAGGGGCTCGACCGGGAGTTGGCCCAGGGCGACGAGAGCGACGCTCAGCAGTGGCTGGAGACCGAATATGGCCTCACGCCCGCCGCAGCCGACCAGCTCGTGCGTTATCTCGCCGTGGCGCGGGTGGCGCTGGGCCGGCTTCCCACCCAGCGCCACCTGGTGCTGGAGCGCTTCTTCGACGAGGCCGGCGACATGCACCTGGTGCTGCATTCGCCGTTCGGTTCGCGGCTCAATCGCGCCTGGGGCCTGGCGCTGCGCAAGCGCTTCTGTCGCAAGTTCAACTTCGAACTGCAGGCGGCGGCACTCGAGGACTCCATCGTGCTGTCGCTGGGCCCGACCCACAGCTTTCCGCTCGACGAGGTGTGGGCCTATCTGAACAGCAAGACGGTGCGCGAGGTGCTGATCCAGGCGTTGCTCGATGCACCGATGTTCGGCCTGCGTTGGCGTTGGAACGCCTCGGTGGGGCTCGCCGTGCCACGCACCCGCAACGGCAAGCGGCGCCCGCCGCAACTGCAGCGCCAGGATTCCGAGGACCTGCTCTCGGTGGTATTTCCCGACCAGCTCGCCTGTGCCGAAAACCTCGCCGGCGCACGCGAGATCCCCGACCATCCGCTGGTCGCCCAGACCCTGCACGACTGTCTTGCCGAGGCCATGGATATCGACGGCCTGGAGTGGCTGCTGGCTCGCCTCGAAGCCGGCGAGATCGACATCAGCGGTCGCGACCTGGCGGTGCCTTCGCCACTTTCGGAAGAAGTGGTCAATGCGCGGCCCTACGCTTTCCTCGACGACGGCGCCCAGGAGGAGCGGCGCACGATGAGCGTGCGCACCGGGGATATGCTCGACGTCGCCGATGCCGCCGCCTCGGCGCGCTACGCCCCGGAAGTGGTGGCACGCGTACGCGATGAGGCCTGGCCTGCGCCACGGGATGCCGATGAGCTGCACGACGCCATGGTCATGAGCGGCTTCGTTACCGACGCCGAGGCCGACGACGGCTGGCGCTCATGGTTCGCCACGCTTGCTGCGACTCGTCGCGCTACCGTCATCACGCCGCCCGGCGGTGAACCGCTTTGGGTGGCGGCGGAGCGCTTGGGCGAGCTGCTCCTCATCCATCCCCAGGCCACATTCGAGCCGACCATCGAAGCGGCGGGCGAGGCGCCGGCAACGCCCGATGAAGCATTGCTAGAACTGATGCGCTCGCGCCTGGAAACGCTGGGGCCGGTGTCCGCGGCAACTCTGGCCGTTCCCCTCGGCGTCTCACTGGAGCGCAGCATGGCGGCGCTGGCTCGCCTGGAGGTCGAAGGTTTCGTGCTGCAAGGAAATTTTCTTGGCGGCAGCGAGGTGGCCTGGTGCGAGCGTCGCCTGCTGGCGCGCATGCACCGCTATGCCATCGACCGCCGCCGGGCCGAGATCGAACCGGTGAGCATTCAGCACTACCTGCGCTTCCTGCTCGATTGGCACGGCCTCGCCGAGCGGTCCCAGGGCCCGGAGGCGCTGGCTGGAGCGGTGGAGCGCCTGGAGGGTTTTCCCGTTGCCGCGGGAGCGTGGGAGAGCGACGTGCTGCCGGCGCGGATAGCGGATTTCTCGCCTCACATGCTCGACCAGCTGCTGGCCAGCGGGCGCTTCATCTGGCTGCGCCTGCTGCCGCCTCGAATCGCCGAGGGCGACGAACGCCAGCGCCCCGGGCCGCTGCGCAACACCCCGGTTGCGCTGGTTGACCGCCAGGCGCTGGGCGACTGGCGCCAGGCCGCGCCGGCACCGGTGGTCGAGTCGCTGCCGCTCTCCGGTGGGGCGCGCCAGGTGCTCGAGGCGCTGCAGGGCGGTGGGGCGATGTTCTTCGCCGACCTGCTCGGTCCCACGCGCATGCTGCGCACCCAGGTCGAGGAAGCGCTAGGCGAGCTGGCTTCCTGGGGGCTGGTCACATCCGACAGCTTTATCGGACTGCGTGCGCTAATCGTCCCGGCACACAAGCGTCCGCCGATAGCCGTGAGTGGACGAAGGCGGCGGCGTCATGCGCCGGGGGTGGATGCCGCCGGACGCTGGTCGTGGTTACCGGCGCCCGAGCGTGAACCGTCCAGCGAAAAGCGGCGCATCAAGACCGATATGGAAAGCCTGGAGCACATTGCCTGGGTGCTGCTCGAGCGCTATGGCGTGGTGTTTCGCCGGGTGATTGAACGCGAACCGGCGCTGCCGCCATGGCGCGAACTCTTGTATGTCTATCGCCGTCTCGAGGCGCGGGGAGAGATTCGCGGCGGACGTTTCGTGCAGCAGTTTGTCGGTGAGCAGTTTGCCTTGGTCGAGGCAGTGGGGGCCCTCAAGGCCATGCGGCGACGCGAGCTGGACGGTACGCGGGTCGTGGTGGCCGGTGCCGACCCCCTCAACCTGGTGGGCATTATCGCCCCTGGGCAGCGACTCCCGGCCGTTTCAGGCAATCGCCTGCTTTACCGCGACGGCGTGCCGGAGGCGATGCTGCAAAATGGCGAAGTCCACTTCCTGGAGACGCTGCCCGCCGAGGAGAAGTGGCAGGTGCAACAGCTGTTACGGCGGGGGCCGGGATATGAAAAACCCCCGACACTCGAGGTGCCGGGGGCTGCACTCACGATGCGCTGACGATCAGTCGCGCCGCGTGCGTTTCCGGTCAGGCTTGCGCTCATGCTCCTCGATACGCGCTTCCTTGCGGATGGGACGCCGCTGCTTGGCCATGGTGTGAGTCAAGGCCAGCAATGCCACTGCGGCCACGCCCACGGTCAGTGACTCGATGATGCCCATGTGCATGTCCTCCTATGAGTGGATAGGGCGACCCTCGGGACGCTCGATGTCCCTACGAGAGTGTGCCTACGAATTCAGAGTGGCAGCTTTCTCTCTGGCCGACAAATGCTTTGACCTACGAAGAGCGGTTAAGTTTTAACGCTTCGCTGGCACCGGGGGATTTTGGCGCTTCGTTGCGCTCGGTCGTCGAGCCGTATCGTGTCCTTGCCTGTTGCTTTTTTCATGGATTTAATGAAATATATTTTCAGGAATATACTTACGGCTAATGCGCTAAGTAGTTCCTAAGTAGTTCTACGGATGCCCTATCCGTATCTATGACTAAGTAATAACAGTAGTAGGCTTTGCGCAACCTCTCGGATTTATTTCTCCTTTTATCGGTTTATTCTCCCAAGGTCAGTTTTCTGACCAGCTCACGTCTCATGATTAAAACAAACGAGCGCGCTGCTTTTTTATATTTGCATATAGACGAGCACGCCGGGAGAAGGTATTAGAATGAGCGTCAACAGGCGTAACTTCCTCAAATACGGCGGTGCTGCTGCGGTGGGGACCGTAATGGCACCCAGCATCGTCAAGGCCCAGGAAACTTTCAACTGGCGCATGACCACCAGTTGGCCCTCGGGCTTTCCGTTCTTCCAGTCGGGGCCGGGTTCTGCCACGGATTTCGCCAAGCGGGTCGAAGATATGTCCGGTGGACGTATCAAGATCCGAGTCTACGGTGCAGGCGAACTCATTCCCGCCTTCGACGGTTTCGATGCCGTTTCGCGGGGCCAGCAAGTTCAATTGAACCATGCCTGCTCCTATTACTGGGCCGGGGAGTCGTTTGCCGCCCAGTACTTCACCACCGTGCCGTTCGGCATGACCTTCCAGGGCTTCAATGCCTGGCTGGCCCATGGCGGCGGCTACGAACTGTGGAAGGAAACCTACGAACCCTACAACCTGATCCCGCTGGCCGTGGGCTGTACCGGCGCGCAGCCGGTGGGCTGGTTCCGTGAGCCGGTGACCAGCGTGGCGGACTTCCGCGGCCTCAACATCCGTATGCCGGGGCTGGCCGGCGACGTCTACAACGCCATCGGCGCCAACGCCCGCCTGCTGCCCGGCGGAGAGATATTCTCCGCGCTCGAGCGCGGTGCCATCGATGCGGCGGAGTGGGTGGGACCCTATCTCGATCGTGCTCTGGGACTGCACAACGCGGCCAAGCACTACTACTCCTCGGGTTGGCACGAGCCCTCCACCACCACCGAGGTCATCGTCAACAAGGACGCCTACGAGTCCTTGCCCAGCGATCTCCAGGCGGTGCTTCACAATGCGGCCGCGGCCTGCAACATCACCTCCCATACCTGGATCGAGGCTCAGAACGGTGAGGCGCTGGAAGATCTGGTCAACAATCACGGCGTGACGTTCGAGACCCTGCCCGACGATGTCATTCGGGCGCTGTTCGAGGCTACCCGCGACATACTCACGACCGAGGCCAACAAGGACCCGCTGGTCAAGCGCATCAATGACAGCTTCTGGGAATTCAAGAAGAAGCATGACGGCTGGCATGCCAACAGCGAGGCCGTCTTCGCCAACACCATCAGCCGCTACGGTCAGGGCATGATCTGACGTTGGTCTGGCGCTCGGCTGAGGCGAAGTCAGCAAGGCCGAGCGCTTTCCTTCCAGACCCACCCGGGTCGCGCTTACCCCACCTTTGACGTCCGCTGGGTGCCCGCCCAGAGGGGGAGTTGAGATGCTGCGTTTCTGTACCTGGCTCGAGCGCATGCTCGAGCGCATTACTGGCATTGCCGGTTTCATCGGCTGTACGGCCATGCTCATCATGATTGCGCTGATATTCGGCAACATGCTGAGTCGCTATGCCTTCGGCCTGGGCGCGGTGTGGGCTCAGGAGCTGGAGTGGTATCTGCTGTCGGTCATGGCGATGATGGGCATCGCCTATGCCATGAAATTCGACGACCACGTGCGTGTGGACATCCTGTCGAGTCGCTTCAGCCCGGTTGGCATGCTGTGGTTGAACCTCGTCGCTGCGCTGCTCGTTGCGCTGCCGTGTGCGCTGCTGATCATTTATTACAGCTTTCCCTTCGCCGAGACCTCCCTCATTCGCGGTGAGCGTTCGCCGAACTCTTCCGGTTTGCCCTGGCGCTGGATACCCAAGTCACTGGTGGTGATCGGCTTCATCTTCGTGGCGACCGAGTCGGTTCGCCAGGCGCTCGAGAACGGCCGGCGCCTCGTTCAACACTACGCCGGGAGAGCCTGAGCATGGCACTGGAATATTACGCACTGGCCATGATCGTGGCTTTCTTCGTCCTGGTGATGACCGGCATCCCGGTCGGCTTCGTGGTGGCCTTCGTCGGCTTCGTCTTCGGCTTCATCGGCTTCGATGGATGGCTGTTTGAATTGCTGCCATCGCGGATCTACGGCGTCGTCTCCAACTACACCCTGCTCGCCATACCGCTGTTCGTCTTCATGGGCGTCATGCTGGAACGCTCGAAGATAGCCGAGCGCATGCTCGACGTGATCGGCCACCTATGTGGCGGCTTACCGGGCGGCATGGCCCTGGCGGTGATCATCGTGGGCGTGCTGCTGGGAGCGGCAACGGGGATCGTTGGTGCAGCCATCGTCACGCTGACCCTGATGGCTCTGCCTACCCTGGTGCGGCGAGGCTACAAGAAGACGGTGGCCTGCGGCACCATCTGCGCGGCCGGCACCCTGGGCCAGATCATCCCGCCCAGTCTGGTGCTGCTGGTGCTGGCCGATATCATGAATCTCTCGGTGGGTAGCCTGTTCGCCGCGGCCCTGGTGCCGGGACTGCTGCTGGCCGGGATGTACCTGGCCTATCTGCTGGTGCTGGCCTTCTTCTTTTCCGCCGACGTGCCGGCCATCGACGAGCAGGAGCGTGCCTCCGTCAGCAAGCTGGAGCTGTGCAAGGACTTCGTCAAGGTGGTGGTGCCCCCCTTGTTGCTGATTTTCGCCGTGCTCGGTTCGATCATCGGCGGCGTGGCCGCGCCGACGGAGGCGGCATCGGTGGGCGCCGTTGGGGCCCTGTTGTTGACCAT